>JAILNW010000100.1 GCA_024691145.1 Lachnospiraceae bacterium | reverse complement strand
TGACAATGGAGAAAAAGAAATCGTGCCAGCAGGCGTATTTTACTACACAATTGATGACCCTATGATTAATAAAGAGGAATTAAAGGGTGGAATAGAGGAGATTGATGAACAGAGGCTTAAGAAACTTGGCATGAGAGGAATTGTTAATTCAGATATAAGGGTTCTTAAAAATATCGATAAAATGCTTGTAGGAACAGATGGAACATTTAACTCTAAGTATTCATCGGATATTATAAAGGCCTCAGTAGATGCCTCTGGTAATCTTAAGGCTTCAGGTGATGTAATTAATCCCGAGAATTTTGAGGCCCTTAGAAATAAAGCCAGGGAAATAATGGCTGATAAGACAGAGCAGATGTATGATGGAAATATCAAGGCGAATCCTTATAAGTATAAAGGAAAAACACCTTGTGACTACTGTAAGTTTAGAAGTATATGTAAGTTTGATGTTAAGTTAGAAGGCAATAATTATAAGAGATTAACAGAAAAGAGCATGGAGGATATTAAAGATAATGAAGTGGACAACTGATCAGCAAAAGGTAATAGATTTACGAAACCGTAATATACTTGTGTCTGCCGCAGCAGGTTCTGGAAAAACAGCTGTACTTGTACAGAGAATTATTAATATAATTACTGATAAAGAGAACCCTGTAAATATAGACAGACTGCTTATAGTAACATTTACGAAGGCAGCAGCTGCTGAGATGAAGGAGAGAATAGCTTTAGCTATAGAAAAGGAAATTGAAAAAGATGTTAATAATGAGCATCTCCAGAAACAGGCACTGTTAATTTATAATGCCCAGATTACAACTATAGACAGTTTTTGCCTTAATCTTGTAAGAAATTATTTTAATGAAATTGAATTAAATCCTTCTTTTCGTATAGCAGATGAAAATGAAATTGCGCTTTTAAAAACGGATATTATTAAGGATACTTTGGAGGAGTGTTTTGAAGAAGAGGATGAGAAGTTTACAGATTTTATAAGGAAGTACTCTGACAGTAAGGCAGATAATAACATTGAGGATATTATTCTAAGATTATATACATTTTCAGCAAGCTTCCCATGGCAGGAGGAATGGCTATCTGAACTTCTAAACAGCTTTCAGATTAAGGACTACCAGGATTTCAGTGAGAAAAAATGGGTTAAATTTATAGTTAGCCATGTGCATAATCTTGTTTTGGATATACTGAATGAATCAAAGTTCTTACTAAAGGTCTGCTATGGTGAAGGAGGACCTTCCGCATACGGAGAGGCATTGGAATCTGATATAAGAATGTATGAATATTTATTAGAGACAGATGATATTAAAACTTTAGGAGAAAGATTCAGTGTAATTGAGTATGCAAAATTAAGCAGAAAAAAATGCGAATGTGAGGAGGAACTTAAGGAACTTGTTAAAAATCTAAGGGATGAACAGAAAAAGAAGATTAAAAAAATAAGTGAGAAGTTTTTTAGGTTTACTATTGATGAGTATATCGAAGAAATAAATTATGTAAAAGACAGCATGGAAAGTCTTGTTAATGTTACAAAGCGTTTTATTAAGAATTTTAAAGAAGCAAAACGTGACCGTAATATTATTGATTTTTCTGATATGGAACATTTTGCCCTTGATATACTTGTAAAAAGAGATGTGGTTAATGGGGAAACTGTCCTAACTAAGACAGAGGTTGCTAAAAAACTAAGTGATTTTTATGAGGAAATACTTGTTGATGAATATCAGGACAGTAATAATGTTCAGGAGGCTATTATTAATGCCATTTCCAAAGAAGAATTACAAAGACCAAATGTATTTATGGTTGGTGATGTAAAACAAAGTATATATAAGTTCCGTATGGCAAAGCCTGAATTATTTATGGAAAAATTTGACAGCTACAGTACAGAAGATAGTCTTTACCAGAGAATAGACCTTAAAATGAACTTCAGAAGCCGTAAGGTAGTTCTTGATGGAATTAATTTTATATTTGAAAAGATAATGACCAGAAGTTTTGGAAAGATAGAATATGACGACCTTGCAAAACTTTATGAAGGAGCAACATATTATCCTAATGATAATAAGGATTTCTCTGATTCCTGCGAACTTTTATTTTTTGATGAGAAGAATATAAAGGAAGCGGTAAATGAAGAGGAGGATGTGGCAGAATATAGCAGAATTGAAACTGAAATAAGAATGATAGTAAAGAGAATCAAGGAATTAGTTGATAAAGAAAATGGCATGCTCGTGTATGCCAAAGATAATGAAGGAAATATGGTAACAAGAAGAGCAGAGTACAAGGATATTGTAATACTGCTTAGAGGACTTACTGACTTTTCGGAGCCACTTGTTGATATATTTTCAAATGCAGGAATACCATTTTCAATAGATTCACAGACGGGATATTTTTCAGCAATTGAAGTTAAAATAATGTTAAATATGCTGAGAATTATTAATAATCCAAGAAATGATATTGCCCTTACTTCAGTTTTGCTATCGCCAATTGGCGGTTTTAACAGTGAAGAAATTGCTGCAATGAGAGTTACATATCCTGAAGGGGATATTTATGAAATGATAAGAAAAGCTGCAGATAATGGTGATGAAAAAGTCATAAGTTTTTTGAATATGCTGGATTCTTACAGGGATATTGTGTCTATTGTTCCAATTCATGAACTTATAGAAAAGGTTATGAATGAAACAGGATACTATACCCATGTATTTGCCATGCCTGATGGGGAAAGAAGAAAAATGAATCTTGAAATGCTTGTGAAAAAGGCATTAAAGTTTGAACAGACAAGTTACAAAGGTTTATTTAACTTTATAAGATATATGGACAGACTGAATAAATACGAAATAGACAGTGGCGAAGCAATGGATGTAAAAAAAGATGACAATTATGTAAGGGCCATGACTATTCATAAAAGTAAGGGACTTGAGTTTCCAATTGTATTTGTGGCTGCAATGGGTAAAAACTTTAATTTTCAGGATGCCAGCGACAGAATACTTATTAATGCGGACTATGGACTTGCTCCGGATTATATTGATGGTGAATACAGACTTAAGTCAGCAACCCTTATGAAAAATGCTGTTTCGGAAGTTATAAAAACTGAAAATATAGCAGAGGAACTTAGAATTTTGTATGTTGCATTAACAAGAGCCAAGGAAAAACTTATTTTAACAGGAAGAATTAGTGATGCAAAGAAGTTATTCTATAGTTATGCCATAGGAGTTTCTGAAGATGGAAAAGTGCCATATGCCAAACTTGCCAATTGCAAGAATTATTTTGATTTTGTAATACCAGCATTAATAAGGCATAAGTCTTTTCAAAGGACATTAGATAAATACGGATATAAGAATGAAGAGGGAATTTTAACTGATTCAGAATGGACAATACGAGAGTTTGACATAGAGGAAACTCTTTTAGAGGAAATGGATAATCAGTTTAATAATAATGCTCAAAAAGAAGAGATATACCTTATTGATACTGCAGAAATATATGATGAAAAACTATATAATGCGTTGTGTGAAGAAAGGGATTATGTATATGGCTTTAATAACGAACTAAAAATAAAAGTTAAAAAATCTGTTTCTGAACTAAAGAAGTGGCAGTATGAAGAAGGAGAAGAACAGGAATTTATAAGACGAGAAGAAGCTGAGGTAAGCGGAGGTGCTTTAAGAGGTACATTATATCACAAGGTAATGGAGTTAATTAACTTTTCAAAAATCACAGATATAAAAAGTGTTGCAAATGAACTTGAAAGAATGGCTAAAAAAGGACATATTACTGAAGATGATATAAAAAAAATCAGATGGAATGATATAACAAAATTTGCAGAAAGCAGTCTTTATAAACGTGTATTAAATGCTGAAAGGAATGGCAAAGTAAAAAAAGAGCAGCCATTTGTTATAGGTTTTAAGGCAAGAGAAGTAGATAACTTAGAAAGTGATGAATTAGTCCTGGTTCAGGGAATTATAGATTTATTTTTTGAAGAAAATGACGATATAATATTAGTAGACTACAAAACTGATTTTGTGCCAGATAATAATGAGAGTATTCTTTCTGAAAAGTACAGGATACAGTTAGATTATTATGCAAAAGCACTTGAAAGAATAACTAAGAAGAAAGTTAAAGAGAAGATAATATATAGTTTTTGCCTTGGAAAAGAAATCAGGTTATGATGCTGTTAGGAAATACATTTTTTAACAAAAGGTATTGCTAAATATTGTATTTCCTTTTATAATATAATTATAGTAGTTTTGAGGGCATCGTGTAGTTTTATGGATACTTGTTGAACATGAGGAAAAGACCTGGTATAGAGTAGATGATATCTATACGTGAAGGTAGTAGTGGAGTGGACTATGAGGAAGAATAATGATGTAAAATATAAAAAAAATTTTATATTTAGAATATTTGTTCTTTTTTCTGTAGCTATAGTGATAATGCTTGTAGCTATGTCTTTTTTGTGTACCCGTACGAAACATAAAAATTATAAAAATGTCTGCTATGCCTTTACCAATGGCTGGGAATATGTTGATGGTGATGGCAATGTTGGTGAGATTGAAGTTTTTCCAGGAAAGGTAGATACTAAGAGCAATATATTAACTTTAAAGACAGTGCTTGATAAGTCATATAACTACAAGCCTGTTATTATGCTGCATACAAGACATCAGCTGTTACATGTATATGTTGATGACAGATGCATATATGAGCTTGAGAATAATATAAGTTTCTCAAAGTCTCCAGGATGTGGCTGGCATTTTATCAATATTGATGAAGATATGTATGGTAAAGAGATAAGAATTACGTATGAGAACGTGTATGAGGAACGTCGATTAGGAGAGTATGAAGAAATCTATATTGGTAATGGAACAGGTGTGTTAACATATCTTTTACAGGTTAATTTTGTTTCAGTAATTATAAGTTTTGTAATTATTGGATTATCATTTATGTTATTTGCTGTTTATAAGATTCTTAAGAGCTATAATGAAAAGAGAAGTTTATTATTCCTTTCAATATTTGCATTTATATTGGGAGGTTATTCACTTATAGAAACAGATGTTGCACAGTTATTTGTAAACAATCTTGGTGTATTATCAATATTAACATATGAGGCACTAATGACTGTTTCAATTCCATTATTATTATATTTTAGAGAAGAATCGGAAGAGAGTTATGTTAAGGTAGTTGTTAATATGCTGCTTAGTTTTGCATGCATTGTTTTTGCAGCACTTCATTTTCTTCAATTTACACATAAGGCGGAATTTCCAGAAACATTATGGATTGTTCATGTAAGCATGATAGTGTACATAATGGGAATAATTACAGTCAGTATAGTAGGATTGTTATCTAAGAAGAATGTTTTAGGAAGAAAATATGCAGATAAGCTAGCATATCTTATATTAGGAGTAGCGGTTGTTTTAGACGTTATAAGATTTTACGACGGCAGCAGACAGGATTATGCATTCTGTACAAGAATAGGAATTGTATTTTTCGTTGTTGTTCTTGCTGTTTCTGTTGTTAATAATGTATATAGCGTATCTATAATGGGTGAGAAGGTTGATCTTTGGGACAAGTTTGCACATGAAGATGTTCTTACTGGAACTTTGAACAGAGCAGCATTTGAAGAAGAGATGCACGATGTTATACGTAATCAGAGTATGGACTCGAAGGTTGCCATAATTTCAATTGATGTTAACAATCTTAAGAAGATTAATGATACATATGGCCATGCAGAGGGAGATATATATCTTAAAGAATGTATATATGCCATAAGAGAGGCTATTGGCAAGGGAATTAATCTTTACAGAATAGGTGGAGATGAGTTTATTGTAATCATCAGAAACTTTGAAAATGGTCAGGTTATGAAGATTATAACAGATTTTGAGAAGATTCTTAGAACAAAGCATGAAAAGTTTATGTATCCTGTTTCATTTGCATATGGATATGCATATTTTAAGGCAAGTCAGGATAAAGATATTTATGATACACTTAAGAGGGCAGATACAGATATGTATGCTAAGAAAACAGAGATGAAGAAGAAAGCTGATTATCAGGTGGCATTGTAGAAAATAAGTATAGAGTATTTATGAATTTTTAAGGATGGAGGTGAAGGATGTTGAAAAAGATTAATTACTCGTTGATAATAACATTATTTGTAACAATTTTTACAGTAGCATATGCATCCTTTACCACTACAGGAAAGGTTCATAAGTTTGGAAAAGAGATTGTTCCTATAGTTGCTGATATGGAGATAATGAACAAGGATGGAGAGTATGTTCCTGTAGAGGGATATGAGAAGGCTTCATATAATGTTAAGGCAATGGATGGAAAGGCATATTTCAGATATAAGCTGGCGGATGAGTATAAGCCAGGTATGGCAATTGCTATAAGAAACACCGAAGCTGCAGTAAAGATAAGCATTGAAGATAAGAAGATAATTAAGTATGCGGATTATTCTTTTAAATTTAAGAGCAGTATAGGGAGATATAATATTTTTGATATAGAAAAACAATATCTTGGAAAGTATGTATATATTGAATTTGATAACAATGGAACGTCAGATGATATATCCTTTAATGAAGCTTATCTTGGACAGAGTGAGGATATATTGGAATATTTCGGCAAAAGCAGTATGCTTAGAGTTGTCTGTGGTATATGGCTTGTGGGACTAGGATTATTTTTGATATTAATATGGATAGCTGTAAAACTTAAACAGCAGGATAATGAGATATTATATATTGGTTCGTTTTCAATTATTATGGGATTATGGGCTGTTAGTGGATGTCCGCTGATAGTATATCTTATGAATGGTAATCCATTATACAGGATTTTTGTATTTGAATTATTGCTTTTAATTGCCATACCGATAACTTTCTTTAATAGGGCAATTGAAATATCACGTAAAGTGAAGAAAGCTTATGATATTGCAATTATTATAATGCTTATTAATGTTGTAGCTGCAAATGCACTGCACTTTGCAGGTATAAAAGACTTTAATGAAACACTTGGAATGACATTTATTTCAATGATACTGGCATTTTTAATTCCTGTAATCTGTTTCCTTGGTCGTGTACTTATGGGAATACGATTTAAGGAGGAGGGAATGCACTTTGCCAAGATAATACTGGCTACAACTGTTATTATTGATATTTTAAATTATTTTGCAAAGTGGTATTCTGATGATTCCATGTATTCAAGATGGGGCCTGATGATTTATATTACTGCTATAGCTATTGAGCATATAAGAGCACTGTATGAGATAGTTTATAATGGACAGAAAGCACAGATGTTTAAAGAAATCGCCCATCAGGATATGCTTACAAAGGCAAACAGCCGAACAGCCTATGCTGAGGTTATGGAGGATATGGCGAATAAAGATCTTGAAGATAAAAAGGTTGCAATTGTTGCCTTTGATGTTAATGATTTAAAAGTAATGAATGATACATATGGTCATGATGAAGGTGACAGATACCTTAAAGACTGTGTAAGAATAATTACAGATTCCTTTGGAAGTTTTGGAGAATGTTACAGAACAGGAGGAGACGAGTTTGCACTTATTATTTCAAATTTTAATGATTCAAGATTTGAAGACAGTATTTTAAGAATGCAAAGAGCTGTTGTTGAATGTCAGGAAGCAACTAATAAGCCTATGTCCATATCTTATGGTTATGCTATTTATGAACATAATATAGATAAGAATATTTATGATACTGCTAAGAGAGCAGATGAACTTATGTATAAAGCAAAGCGAGAGGGAAAGTTAAAGAGAAAACAAGAACAGGAAAAAGCATTAAAACAAGAACAGGAAAAGGGTCAATAACCTTGCGGGAATTGACCCTCTTTTTTTATCCCTGTATTATATGGTCCAGTTTTTGTATCATCTGAATCTGTTCCTTTGAAAGATTATTTTTTATATTTTCAAGTGCGGAAAGTCCTGATTTATCGTTGGATATTGAATGATAAGCATTTATAATTTCTTTTGATTTGCTAAAACCAAGAACCAGATCTATTAATTCTTTTTCTTTACTGGAACATACAGGTCTTATGCTTTTTAATAATTCTTCACTGTTAATACTTGATTTTTTTATATTACATGCCGATAGTTCATTGTGAGAGAAGTTTTGAAGCGCAGTATTTAATTCAGATACTTTTAAGAGCACATCAACGGATTGCTTGCTTGTATCATCCAAATGAGGAAAGGCTCTTTTAAGTAAATCGATATTTTGATTTTTTATGAACATAGTGATATACCTTTTTTATTAAAGTATATTCTTATAGAAGAAAGATATGCGTAAATGGTAATATTATTATAATAGGTATTGTGTTTTTGGAAATAATATACAAAATTTGTATAAATATTATAATTTTTCTTGTAATAATGCTCAAAAAGGAGTATAATATAATTAAGACGATATAACAATGCAGGAGGGTATAAATTTTGAAACAGATAGCTAGTTTTACAGTAGATCATATGAGATTATTGAAGGGGGTTTATGTATCTCGTAAGGACAAGGTCGGGGAAGAAATACTGACAACATTTGATATAAGAATGACAAGACCGAATTTTGAGCCTGTTATGAATACAGCAGAGATTCATACAATTGAACATCTGGGAGCGACATTCCTTAGAAATCATGAGAAATATGCAGAAAAGACAGTTTATTTTGGACCTATGGGTTGCAGAACAGGTTTTTATCTCATATTGGCAGGTGATTATAAGTCAGATGATATTGTTGGTTTGTTAGTAGAGATGTTTGAATTTATAAGCAGTTTTGAAGGGGAAGTACCAGGAGCGGCAGCAGAATGTTGCGGAAATTATTTAGATATTAATCTGAATATGGCAAAGTATTTAGCCGATAAATATTTGGAAGTATTAAAAAGTATTACAGCGGATAATCTTAATTATCCAGAGTAATGGGGGATAGATATTAAATAATACTAGGAAGGTGAGTATAATGGGACTTTTTGATTCAATACCAAAGCTTTGTAAACAATGTAAACATAGTGCAGTTATTAAGGGTGATCAGGTAGAATTTAAGACAAACTGTTTTTGTTGTCATCCTTCCGAGATTAGGAATGGATATGGAAGGCCTATTACTGAAAAAGTTAAGGAATGCACTAAATTTATGAGTAAGTAGTTAGTATAACACTTTTTTATATTTTTGTTATAATGGATTAACAAGCTATAGTTTTGACTATAGCTTTCTTTTTGTTT
>JAILNW010000076.1 GCA_024691145.1 Lachnospiraceae bacterium | reverse complement strand
AATTTTAACAGAGCTATTCTTCCTGTAATAAAGGCTCTCGGAAAGCCTATTGCTACTGATGTTCATGTATTATCAGATATACATGACGAGTATAATAAAGATTTTCTTAAGGCAGCTGATATTCTCTTCCTTAGTGACGAGGCTGTTAAAGACAATTATGAAGAGTTTATTCTCAGCATAGCTAAAGAATACAACACAAATATAATTGTTATGGGACGTGGTAAAAAAGGTGTTGCATATTATGAAAAAGCAGATGGCACAGTACGTACTATGCCTATTGCAGAATCTGGCAATGTTGTTAACACTATCGGTGCCGGAGATGCCTTATTCTCATCATTTATACACTTTTACTCAAAAGGATTCAGCGTAGAGAATTCACTTGCTTATGCCCAGAAGTTTGCTTCCATTAAGATTCAGACTAACGGTGCGGCTAACGGATTTGTTACAGAAGATAAGATATTATAAAAATATAAATAATCCCTTATTCAGTATACATGCTGAATAAGGGATTTGCTATATATCTTCTAAATTTATTTACTATATTTTTTCTTGAAGAATATTCCTGCTCCTATGCCACCAATTGAAACAACCATTAATATTACACATAAAAGAATATTAGTATTGTCTCCTGTTTTAGGGCTTGCTGTCTTGCTTTCTGTTGATGTTTTACTATCACTGCTATTCTTTTTTGACGTCTCTGCTACTGTAAATTTTGCCTCTACATCATTGTCATCATCAAACATTGCTGTAAGTGTATGCTCTTTATTATCAAGAGTTTTAAGATAAGATGCCTTTAATTCAATAATTACACTTCCTGCCTTTGCTGTATAGTTTTCCTTATCAACAACTTTTCCGTCAACCTTAATTCCTGTAAAATGTTCAAAAGTCTTCGAATCATCAGTTGTTCTTTTAAATATAAACTTCAGCGTATCTGTTGTGTCCTTCGCAAAACTTGAACCAGCACCTTCTGTATTCTTATAAAGTGGTTCTTTTGTTGCTGCTGGAGCCTCTGTTGCTGGAGTCTCTGTCGCAGGTGCTTCTGTTGCCTTTGTTTCTAATATTCTATAAGTATATACTGTCTTGTCTGCTTCCCAGTCAGTCTGGTCACTATATTTTTCAATCTTTGTTTCATCCATTGTAATATATTCAGACTGATCTAAATCATCTCCGCCCATATTATAACTCTTATAAGCTGTTGGATTTTCTTCAAAATATCCTCCAGTGATTATAAGCTTTGCATCATATTCTGATGGACTAAAACTTGGATCTCCCTGACTATGGTAATTAAAGAAATCAAAGTCCTTAATCTTAGCATCTCCTGATATTGTAAAATTAATATCAGCTTCTCCACCATTATTAACGAATATACCACCTGTTACTTCTCCACCACTAATATTAACAGTTCCGCCATCAACGCCAAGATGCTTAGTCATCTTTCCGCCAGTTATATTAATTGTGTCTGCATACCATGTAGAAAGTGCTATGGCAAGTGTTCCACTGCTATTTATTATTCCTGTTTTCTTTCCTTCTATCACAACATTAGGGAAGCCATTATTATCCTCATAATCTCCACCTTTTATTGTACCTTTATTTGTGATTGTTTTTCCATTTAAATCAAGATACAATGATGTTACAGCTGTATTAATTGTTAAGGTTTCTCCCTCGGCAACTGTAATATCATCAAGTAATTTGATAGTTCCACCATCCTCAACTGCTGTAAATGCTTCCTGGATTGTCTTGTATCCAACCTCTGTTTCACTGCCGTAAGCTATAACTGTTGCAACATCAGAATCTGCCTTAGCAGTAATGATATTACCAGAAACTAGCCCTAACACCATAATAAAACACATTGAATAGCTTACTACTTTCATAATTATTTTTTTGTTCATCATTAAGTCCTCCTTAAAAGTGTATAACTACATACTACGTTCTCTTATATCGGACTTGTATCTAAATTCTTAAGTGTGAAATGTAAATTTTTTACATTAAAATCCCTTACTCAGTAAAATACCGAATAAGGGTTTTTTGTTTAATTTAAACACGTTTTTTCAACATATCTACAACTAGAATCAGCCCAATCCAAGCTACTATTAAAACAAATGTTATCAGTAATGCGATTCCAACTGTCTTAGTAAGAAACTGCCATAACGGAATTGAAACCTTCTTTTCATTATTTTTATATAATGCTGGATAAAAGGTATCTATACTGTATACATTACCATTTTTGTCTGTAACTTTTTTCGTATCTAACTCATTTTTTACTATGTATTTAAACTCTTCATCATAATCTTTATCATTTTCTTCTATCTTATCAGTAAATTCACCATCTTTATAAAAACATATAATAGGAGCATTACATGCTACCTCAACCACTCCATCTTTATATGTAATTGATGAACCACCTTTATAAACACTCGGAAAATAATATACATGTTTTAACCTAAGTTGACTATCATATACCGCAAGGCAATCATCTTGTTCATAATAACAATATATGTTTTCATTGTCATCTGCAATAATGCTAGAAAGCCCCACCATAGATTTTAACTCATAAGCTTTTTCTTTGTATCCCGTCGTTCCTAATGTTTCTTTTCTTGAGCTAAGTGCATTTAATGAAAAAATCTCAATAATAATCATTAATGATATTATTACATATATAATTCTTAAAAAAATAAGTTTGGAATTCTCAAATATACCTCGATAAAACTCAACCATAACAAATACACATATCGCATCCCAAATAATTGCTTTAAACATAACAAATCATCCCTATTCACATTCTTTAGATATGGTACTTTGCCTAATACCTGTTTGTTCAGAAACTTCGCTTTTTCTTAAATTATATCACTAAAAATATTGTAGGCATATACAATTACACAACTTCTAATAAAATTCTAATATTCTTTTCCTCTTTTAACATAAAAAATCCCTTATTCAGTATTAACACCAAATAAGGGATAAATGCAACTAATATAGTTTCAGCTTACTTGATATAAATCCTAATAACAAAAGCAGTATCATAAAAATAGCTAATGCCGGCATATCTGGCATTACTAACCATTCTAATAATGTAACACCAACTTTTTTCTCTCCATTTTTATAAATGCTAGGATATAAAGTATTAATACTATATACATTACCTTCTTTATCTGTTACCTCAGTTGAATTAACTTCATTACTTTGTACTGTATTCCAGCAATCATCATATTTATTATTATTTGATTCAAGCTTTCCAACGTATTCTCCATTTTTATCATCTTTGCCAAGAATACGCCCAACGCATCACCTTATCAACACTAAAAAATACCGAAATTCCACACTTTTTCAAATGCTGAATTTCACCTCAATACCTGTTTCATCGGATATAAGCACGACATCGATCATCGCTGCCGCTATATCGTGCTTCTCCTGCACCGTCAGCTTATCCCACTGCTTCATAGGTTCTTCCAAAGGCTTTGTGTCG
>JAILNW010000069.1 GCA_024691145.1 Lachnospiraceae bacterium | reverse complement strand
ATTAGCTATGGGAAAGGTGATTCTTAGTGGGAATGAGGAAGAAAACATGGATGATTTTTGTGTAACAGAATGCCCTGTTGTAAATATAAAACCTAATGCCGGATTTATATATGACAAACTTGAGTGTTTTATATACAATCCCAATGCGATCGATGAATACTCGAGAATGGGAAGAATGTATGCTGAACAAATACATGATGCGCCTGTTGTGGCACAGAAGTATTTGGATATTTTTAATTCATGATTACCAAAAGAGATAAAAAAGGGAAAGGTTAAATATGAAAAGAGTCTGTATTCTATATTCCAATTGGTATAATGCATCTAATGGGGCTTCAAGATTCGTGAAGACCTTATTATGCAATAAGGAACCATTTAGTAAAGAAGGTGTCGATTTTGAGGTCGTTTCGAGAGATTTGATAAACCCAAGGGTATTTACAAACGGGGCGAGTAATTCAAGTAAGTCAAGATTTAAATCATTAGTCAGCGGATTTATTTCTAAATCCTCCTTGTTAACGATTTTATACACCTTTTTTATCGATGAAAGGTATAATCGCCAGATAGTCAAAACCTATCTAAATAAGGGTATGCAACATGATGCCATTCATTTTCAAGAATTAGACACCTGCTATTATTTCTTGAAATATAGGAGTGGAAAATCTCATTCTAAAACCTTCTTGACACTTCATACTAATGGACAGGATTTCTCAATGTTGTTCTTGGTAAAACCCGCGATTAATTCCAAGTTAGGGAGACGTTATCTGAATAAGCGACTAAACTTCGTGATTAAGAACGTTGATAGGATTGGTTTTGTCTCTAAGAACTCAATGGAGACCTTTGCACAAAACCATCCTGACGTAAAAGATAAATTGACCTTTGTCTACAATGGAATTAAGGATGTTGAACCTTCTTCAGAAACCAGGCAGAATGATGTAATCGATTTAATAACAGTTGGGACGGTTTGCCAGAGAAAGAATCAGCGTTCAATTTTAGATGCAATAGGGAAATTGAATGAAGAAGAGAAAACAAAAATTAAACTAACAGTAGCGGGGGATGGCCCAGATCTGCCATATCTGAAAGAGCAAGTGGAAAAGTACCACTTAAGTAATATTGAGTTGCTGGGTAACTGTTTAAATGTTGATGATTATCTGTGCAAATCGAATGCATTTATTCTTCCAAGTCTTGACGAAGGATTGCCCATTTCTATTATTGAGGGTATGAGAAGGGGGCTGCTTATTTTAGGCTCTAATGTCGCGGGTATACCAGAGATGATTCAGAATGGTGAATCTGGCTACATAATCGATACCTCGGTGGAATCAATTGTGGATTCTTTGCGTAAACTGTTGCAGAAAAAACCGGAAGAAATCAGGATGATGGGTGAAAAGAGCAGACAGCTTTTTCTTGAGAAATTTCTTGAATCACTAATGATAAAACAATACGCACAGGAGTATCTAGCATTATAATATGTGGTTTTATATCCCTCTATGGGGCTTTTATGCATTGGGAGTGTTACTCCGGAAAAAATCATATAGCTGCCCCATTATATACATCTCCTTCCTCATAATATCTGTCCTCGTAGGTTATCGCTACGAAGTGGGGGCAGATTGGTATGGATATGTGGATTTCTACGATAAGGAGGTTTCGATGATAAGTGGCAGTGAACTTATCATATATGAACCGCTTTACTACTTGATGAACCTCGTTTTATCTAAATTGGGAGTATCACACTGTGTTTATCTTCTCCTTTTTAATTTTATATGCATGACTTGCCTATATAAGGCTATTAACAATTTTGGAATAAGAAATATCTTACTAAGCATACTAATGTATATTTCATTATACTTCTGTATGCTAAACTTGAACATAATACGCCAGGGAATGGCTGTTTGTATATTCTTCTTAGGCCTTAGTTATCTCGCTTCTGATAAATTATCAACTAAAGAGAAAAAAAAGAAATTTATTATTTGTTTATTCGCGGCAGTTGGCTTTCATTATTTTGCACTTGTCCTTTTCTTATTAACTCCTCTGTTGATAAAGACTTATAGTAGAAAAATGACAACTGCATTGCTTGTAATATCTTTTGTTCTGATTATTACTGGTTTTACTGTTCGTTTTATGCCTAGCTTGGCAAATATTCAATTCTTTTTTGCCTTACTGTCGCAGAAGATGGACTCATATGTAAATAATGAGAGTTATCAGGCCACAGTTAACATTTCTTTAGGGTA
>JAILNW010000044.1 GCA_024691145.1 Lachnospiraceae bacterium | reverse complement strand
AGAAGAAGAATTAGCGGTTGTGAGATTACAAGTATTGATACATCATTAATTTCACCAGCAGCTCTTGGTGAATCAATTAGTTTTAATTTTAATACTAAGTATGAGGTTGACTATAGAAATACTAATAAATATATTATAAAGATATATGATAAGGATACTAATGAAAAGGTTCTTTCATTAAATGAAACAAAGTATACATTAGGTAATTTGAAGTGGACTCCAAAACATGAGGGAAGTTACAGAATAGATGCAAGTGTTTATTCACCATTTTCAGGTGAAACAGAACCATATTCATTTGATTTTGATATAGTTAAGGATGCAGGAGATGAAGTTACAATATACTACAAAGGTTTTTCTGAACCTTATATACATTATGCATTGAATGGTAACTGGACTGATGTGCCTGGTGTAAAGATGTCAAAATATCAATTTGTAACATATACACATGTGGCTAATATTAAGTTAAATAGTGCAAAAGAACTTGTATGCTGTTTCAATGATGGTAATAATAATTGGGATAGTGACAATGGAAAAAATTATACTTTTAAGCCAGGAAAATATTTGTACTCTGATGGAGAAATGCTGAGTCTTAATGGAAGGGCTAAGTTAGATGAAGAAAAGATTGTAATATACTATAATGGTTATGAAAATCCTAATATTCATTACGCACTTCGTGGACAATGGACATCTGTACCAGGAGTTCCAATGGAAAAAAGTGATATAGAGGGTTATGCTTATAAGGCAGAGTTTGATGTTACTGGAGATGAAATATTAACATGCTGCTTTAATGATGGCAATGGTAACTGGGATAACAATAATTATCAGGATTATTCGTTAACAAAAGGTGTATATTATATTAACAATGGAACTGTAACAAAAAAATAGTTTTTTAACATAGAGACAGTTAAGCTTTAATAGTTTAGCTGTTTCTTTATTTGACAAAACTGTAAAAAAGTGGTTAAATAAATATATTCAAAGAAGTGAAAGGAATGAATCATATGTATGATAAACTGACAAAGAGTGATATTAAAAAGATACAGGACGAGATTGACCACAGAAAACTTGTAGTTAGAAAAGAAGCCATAGAAGCTGTTAAAGAAGCACGTTCTTATGGAGATCTAAGTGAGAATTTTGAATATTATGCTGCGAAAAGAGATAAGAACAGAAATGAAAGCAGAATAAGATATCTTGAAAAGATGATTAAGACAGCTGAAGTAATAGATGATTCTTCAAGTGATGATGAAGCAGGTATTAATAATACTGTTACAGTTTATTTTGAAGAAGATGATGAGACAGAAGTTTATAGACTTGTTACTACAGTAAGAGGTAATTCTCTAAAGGGAATGATAAGTATAGATTCTCCAATGGGAAAGGCCTTAATTGGCCATAAAGTAGGTGACAGAGTATTTGTTGAACTGGATAAGGGTGACGGATACTATGTGGTTATTAAAGCAATAGAGAATACTTCTGATGATTCTAATGATGAGATAAGAAAGTATTAAAAAAGAGCCTCAATATAATGAGGCTCTAAATTATTCTATTTATTGAGCTGCTCCTTCTTCAGGAATTAAATCGATTGGTAATAATCTTGTATAAACACTACCGATGAACAAGTATGTTCCTTCGTGGAAACTAAAGTTTCTCTGGCTGTAATTATCCCAAGTACCCTGACCATCATTAAAACATGCAGAAAGTACACCAGCTGTGGAAAGCTTAATGTCGTATCTGAATGGGAACCACTTACTGATATGTTCCGAAACAGGTGTCTTAGGTAACTCTTCACCAGGAACCTCAGTCCATAAACCCTGCTCAACAGCATAATGTATATATGGTGTATCAAATCCTGAGTAATATAACTTGAATACTCCTGGATCGTACTTATAATCAAGTCCTTTACATTCAACAACATATACTGTCAAATCTGCAAGACAATATGTTCCTTCACATAAACAGTATGAAGAGTTAATAGTTACTTTACCATTGTCCCAATCTTTATTGCCATTTGTAAAACAAAAATATACTAAATCATATTCATCTTTTAATTCTATCTCTATCTTGTAAGGACAACCCTGTGCTGCATAATCATCTGACTTTTCCATTGGAACACCAGGCTCATTAGTCCAGTTTGTCATGGCACCTGTTTTATAGTGGCAATACACCTTATCCTCAACAACATCAAATGAAGGTCTGTAGTATAATGTAACAGTATGCTTCTGACCATCAGGCTTATAATCCTCTTTCTCGATAGTAATTGAGTTGTTAGTCTTAGTTGGGTTTGAATCGTCTGGTGTATTAGCATTAGTATTATTACTACTGTTTTTCTTATAAAACCATGCGGATACAACAGCAATAGCTGCAACTAATAAAATCGAAAATATAGCAATTAATGGACTGGACTTCTTACTCTTGTTGCCCTGAGCACCTGCTCTCATATTAGGATCCTGAACAATGACGTTAGGATTAACAACCATTGTGTTAGGAATCTTAGGAAGTACAGCAGTACCTTTTGCGTTGTTTCCTGCAGTAGGTCTTGCTGCCTGGCTGACAGGAACATTTTGTGTTGGTACTATATTAACAGTAGGTCTTATATTTTGTCTCATATTAGGATTAACTGCCTGTGCTGGAGCACTATTAACGGGTCTTTGCTGAGGAGCTGCATTAACAGGACCTCTCTGAGCACCCATAGGCATCTGTCCATTAACAGGAGGAACAACTCCTGTCTGTCTAGGTACCGCATTAGGATTAGGCGGCATCTGTCTGTTAATAGGTGGTATATTACCAGTTGGCTGTTGTGGATTAAATCCCTGTGCATTCATGCCAGCATTATTTGGCTGAAAATTTTGTCCTGGCTGTCCAGGCATTCCGTTAGGAAAACGATTATTTCCATTAGGAAACTGTCCATTCGTGTTCATAATTTCCTCCCCCTGATGAGAATTATCATCTGAATTATCCAAAATATCTGCAATAGATAAGTTTCTAGTGTATTTTACCTATCTCAACAAACATTATAACACTTTATATAGCAGTCTGAAAAGACCTAAATTAAAAATTTAAATAAAAAATTATAAATTTAATCTTATGTTAATAAAATAAACTTACTGTTCATGGTGATTTTCGGTTGTTTAAGAAAAAAACTTTAATTAAAAAGCAAATCAAACAAAAAAACTGCAGTTGATTTAGGGGATATTTTACCTGGAATTCCAAGATAATGAATGGTAGTAATATTATTATTTTCTGCATAATGATGATCTAAACCAGGTGAAGAGGCAATGTCTATTATAATGGTATCTTTTTTTAAACTATCAATCATTTCATTACTGATTATTGGAGAAGGAACGGTATTGATTATTATATCAAATTTACTTATGTCTGAAGCAAGTTTGGGAAGGACCATTGTATCAAAATCGTAAACAGGGGTATCTGCCATCTTACTATTAGTTCTTGCACAAACAGTAACCTTTGAATTAAGATTTCTTAAAGTATAAGCTATTGTATGGCCACATCTTCCATAGCCAAGGACAAGACTTTTGCTACGGGCAATGTTTATGGGAGTAAGTTCTATGGCTTTGGCAACAGTGCCTTCTGCTGTTGCGATTGAGTTAAACAATATAAAGGATTCATCTTTTAATAAATCAATATATTTAATACTGTTATTTTGAAGAAAGCTTAAAATATCATTATTAAATCCGCCACTTATAAGAGTATGTGTATTATTCAGATATTTTATAAAGGATACATCCTTAAGAGGAAATGGTGCAAATATTATCTGCGCTTTTTTACATAAGTCATTAACAGAATTACATAACGTGATATTGCTGGATATGTTATCTGGTGGCATATTATAAGCAAAAACATTGTATTTTTCATATGATAATTTGTTTGCAAGGTATAAGTACCTCAAATCGTTACATAAAAATCCAATTGAATTATATGCATTAAATGTACAATTTAACATAGGAAACTCCTTTTAGGTATATGGTTTATTATATGCCGTGTATTAAAATATTGTACTTGAAATGATTTAAAAATTTTCGTATAATAAACCTTAGATAGAAGAGTTTTTTGTTGCATTTTGGAGGTTTATATGAAAAATAAAATTATTGTGTTATGTATTGTAATGAGTTTTTTGATTACAGCATGTAACAGCAGTCCGGAGAATGAGGATGTTAATCAAATTCGTCTTAATACTACTTTAAAACCAACTACTGAAAATCAGGCGGATATGGTGAATACTTCATTTGGAGAAATTAAAGACAAGTCGTTATCAGAAGAGGAGATTGCTCTGTACAAAGAATTGTTTGATATTAATTCGACTATATCTATAAAGATTGATATATCAGATACAGAGTTAGGAAAGATTCAGCAAGATTATCAAAAGTATGATAAGAATGGCGCAAAGTCTCCTATTTATAGAATAGCGGATAAAGTTACTATAACAATAAATGGTAAGGACCATGTTATAGAAGAAGTTGGAGTCAGAATGAAGGGTAATACCTCAAGAAGAAGTTTCTATGACAAGGGTAACGACAAAATTTATAATATGGTTAACTTAAAATTAAGTTTCGAGGAGACATTTGATGATAAGGACTACTACGGTAATGATGCCAAGGTATGGTCTGATAACAGCAAGAAGGAAGAAAGAGAAAAGAGAACATTTGCTTCACTTAATGCTTTAGAGGTTAAGTGGAATATCTGTAAGGATGAAACATATGTAAGAGAGTATTACGTGCATGAGATGTTCAGAGAGAACGGAGTTCTTGCTGCAAGATGTAATATTGCATCTCTTGATTTAGGACGTACTCATATGGGAGTTTTTAAGATTTATGAGCCTATTGATAAGAAATTCTTAAAGAAATATCTTGATGAAGAATATCTTGGAGGAGATTTGTATAAGTGTATGTGGACAAATAACGGCTGTGACTATACACTTATGAATTCAATTGGTATAGAAGAAAAAGAAACTGGTGCAAGATACAATTTTAATCTTAAAACTAATAAGAAAACATCAGATAATGAAAACCTTAAGTATTTACTTTATGTTCTTGATTCAGGAAATAAGGATGAGGCTACATTTGAAAGCGTAGTTGATAAGAACTACTGGATAAACTTTGCAGCAGTAAGTTATTTTGCGGCAGATCCAGATGATATGCGAAATAATTTTAATAATCATTATGTATATTTTCTTGGAGGAACTAATAAAGCAATATTTATTCCTTATGACAATGACCGAGTAATAGGTGCCATTGAAGGTTTTAATCCAACAGGTGATGGCCTTGTTAATGTTTCTCCATATTCTCAGTATGCACAGGGAGCAAAGAATATGCAGAGCAATAATTTGTTTAACTGGACAGTGGCAAGAGGCGGATTATATGTAGAAGAGTATAGAGATAAGCTTTTAGAGATATGTAATGGAAAATGGCTTACAACAGAGAATTATGAACCATATTATAACATGGCAAAGAGCCATTATGCGTCATTAGTAAATCCAGATAGTAAAATGGATAATGTAGATAATGATGAGCTGGCTTTTACAGATAGTCTGGATTCTGGCAAGAAGAATATTGCAATTTCTGAATTCTTTAAGAGTATTAAGAATACATGCACAACAAAAATTGATGATTATGTAGAAAAATAAAAAATCAGGGAGCTTAATTAAAAGCTCCCTGATTTTTTATTCTAATGAATTGAATTAGCTAAAATCTTGTTAAGTGTTGGTGTCTCAGCAACAAATGCTGTTTCATCCTGTATAGATTCCTTTGTTAATTCTACTTTCGTAGCATCAAAGGAAGAATTATCAACTTTTACAAGAGAATTAACATCTGTTAATACTCGCTCTTCTGTAATCTGGAGTTTTGCGGAACCGTTATAAGGTTTTGGTGAATTATCAATGGTTACATCTAACAATTCATTAAGGAAAATAGTATCATTTACAATTGTATAATTACCCATCCTTTTTGTAAGATTGCCATTGTTACCAAATGAATAGTGAAATGTTCCGTTTTCATACAGGCAAAGTTTATAATGAACTTCATTAACGTTATCCAGCTTTTTGTCAAATGTATACAGCCCTTTTATGTTACTGACATTATATGCTTTTTTGGCATTTTCATTAAAGTATTTACTTTCGGAATTATTATCCTGAATCTCATCAATGGCCTTGCTCATATCATTCTCATTACCCTTAATAGATGTAACCTGGACTTTTAAATCATTAACCTGTCTGTTAATTGCTGACCTTTGCTTGTAAAGTAAAACAAAAGAAATTGCACATATAATAGTTGTAGTTATTATATACTGTGCAAGTGAAACTGTAGTTTTTTGCTTTTCTCCAATCATGTATAACCTCTCCTCAAAATATCTTTTACCCAATGCAGAAAAATCCCCGCTTCTTGTATAATATCATGGTTCAAAAAAAAAGTCAATATGGTTTGTGACATGTAATGGAAACTTATGTGTGAACAGTAACTTTTTTTAAAAAAAGACTTGATTTATATATGCAATTAGTGTTATGATATAACGAAGAGTGTTACGATGAAAGAAGAATGTGAGATGCATTTTTTTTTGCCTTTTTGTCGATAATACAAAGGATATGAGATTATAAATATTATTTACGGAGGTTTGGTATGGGAAAAAGAAACGACATACACAAAGTATTGATTATTGGATCTGGACCTATTATAATCGGTCAGGCCTGTGAGTTTGATTATTCTGGAACTCAGGCATGTAAAGCACTTAGAAAGTTAGGTTATGAGATTGTATTGGTTAACTCAAACCCTGCAACTATCATGACTGATCCTGGAACTGCTGATGTTACATACATCGAACCACTTAATGTGGAGAGATTAGAGCAGATTATCGAAAAAGAAAGACCTGATGCATTATTGCCAAATCTTGGTGGTCAGTCGGGACTCAATCTTTGTTCTGAATTAGCATCTAAAGGAATACTTGATAAATACAATGTTAAGGTTATAGGTGTTCAGGTTGATGCCATCGAGCGTGGTGAGGACCGTATAGAGTTTAAGAAGACTATGGAAAGCCTTGGAATTGAGATGGCAAGAAGTGAAGTTGCTTATACAGTTGAAGAGGCACTTGATATTGCTGACAGAATGGGTTATCCAGTTGTAATAAGACCAGCATACACTATGGGTGGTGCCGGCGGCGGTCTTGTTTATAATGTAGAAGAGTTAAAGACAGTTGTTTCACGTGGTTTACAGGCAAGTCTTGTAGGTCAGTGTCTTATAGAAGAGTCTATTCTTGGATGGGAAGAGCTTGAACTTGAAGTTGTAAGAGATGCCAAGAATAACATGATCACAGTATGTTTCATAGAGAATATTGATCCACTTGGTGTTCATACAGGAGATTCATTCTGTTCAGCACCGATGTTAACTATTTCTGAGGACTTACAGAAGAGACTTCAGGAGCAGGCTTACAAGATTGTTGAAGCTATCGAAGTTATCGGTGGAACTAATGTTCAGTTTGCACATGATCCTGTTACTGACAGAATAGTTGTTATAGAGATTAACCCTAGAACATCAAGATCATCTGCACTTGCTTCTAAGGCTACAGGTTTCCCTATAGCTCTTGTATCAGCAATGCTTGCATCTGGTCTTACACTTGATGAGATTCCATGCGGCAAGTATGGTACTCTTGATAAGTATGTTCCAGGCGGAGATTATATTGTTATTAAGTTTGCAAGATGGGCATTCGAGAAGTTCAAGGGTGCAGAGGATAAGTTAGGTACTCAGATGCGTGCCGTAGGTGAAGTTATGAGTATCGGTAAGACTTATAAGGAAGCATTACAGAAGGCCATCAGAAGTCTTGAGACAGGACGTTATGGATTAGGTTTTGCAAAGAACTTTAATAAGATGTCTAAGAAGGAACTTCTTCAGGAATTGCATGTACCAACAAGCGAGAGACAGTTCATTATGTATGAAGCACTTAGAAAGGGTGCAACTGTTGATGAATTATTTGAATTAACTAAGATTAAGCATTATTTTATAGAGCAGATGAAGGAATTAGTTGAGGAAGAGGAAGCTCTTATGAAGAATAAGGGTGCTGTTCCAGCTAAAGATGTTCTTCTTAAAGCTAAACAGGACGGATTCTCAGATAAGTATCTCAGCCAGATATTAGAAGTATCTGAAGAGGATATCCGCAACAAGCGTAAGGAATTTAACATTCAGGAAGCCTGGGAAGGTGTTCATGTAAGTGGTACTGAGAATTCAGCTTATTACTATTCTTCTTACAATATTGAAGATAAGAGTGTTGCTACTGATACTAATAAGAAGGTTATGATTCTTGGTGGAGGACCTAACAGAATCGGACAGGGTATAGAGTTTGATTATTGTTGTGTTCATGCAGCACTTGCACTTAAGGATATGGGATTTGAAACTATTATAGTTAACTGTAATCCTGAGACAGTTTCTACAGATTATGATACATCTGACAAGTTATATTTCGAACCACTTACACTTGAAGATGTGCTTAGTATATATGAAAAAGAAAAACCAGTTGGTGTTATTGCACAGTTTGGTGGACAGACTCCTCTTAATCTTGCAGCAGACCTTGAGAAGAACGGAGTTAAGATTCTTGGTACTCTTCCTTCAGTTATTGATATGGCAGAGGACAGAGATTACTTCAGAGGCATGATGGATAAGCTTGGCATCCCTATGCCAGAGGCTGGTATGGCTGTTAATGTTGAGGAAGCTCTTGAGATTGCTGAGAAGATTGGATATCCAGTTATGGTTCGTCCTTCATACGTACTTGGCGGACGTGGTATGGAGATAGTTCATGATCCTGAATCACTTAAGTTATATATGGCAGCAGCTGTTGGTGTTACACCAGACAGACCTATTCTTATTGACAGATTCCTTAAGAATGCCATGGAAGTTGAAGCTGACGCAATCAGTGATGGAGAGCATGCATTTGTTCCAGCTGTTATGGAGCATATCGAGCTTGCAGGTGTTCATTCAGGAGATTCAGCTTGTATATTGCCATCTATGCATATATCAGAGAAGAATCTTAACATAATTAAGGACTATACTAAGAAGATTGCAGTTGAGATGAATGTTCGTGGTCTTATGAACATGCAGTATGCTATTGAGAATGATGTTGTTTATATACTTGAGGCTAACCCTCGTGCATCAAGAACTGTACCTTTGGTATCTAAGGTTTGCGATATTCAGATGGTTAGACTTGCAACAGAGGTTATTACTTCTGAGTTAACAGGAAAGCCTTCTCCAGTGCCAGCACTTAAGGAGAAGAAGTATTCACACTATGGTGTTAAGGAGGCTGTTTTCCCATTTAACATGTTCCCAGAGGTTGACCCATTACTTGGACCTGAGATGCGTTCAACAGGTGAAGTTTTAGGACTTGCTAATAACTTTGGTGAGGCATTCTATAAGGCACAGGAAGCTACACAGACAAGACTTCCACTTAGCGGTACTGTACTTTTCAGTATTAATGATAAGGAGAAACCGGAACTTCCAGCAATTGCTAAGGCATTCCATGAGTGCGGATTTAATATTGTTGCAACAGGAAAAACTTATGACCTTATAGTTGCTAATGGAATTCCTGCTAAGAAGATATTCAAACTTCAGGAAGGAAGACCTAATATCGTTGATGCTGTTACTAATGGAGAGATTCAGCTTATTGTTAATACTCCGGCAGGAAAGGACAGAATCTTTGATGACAGTTACATCAGAAAGACTGCTATTAAGAAGAAAGTTCCTTACATGACAACTATGGCAGCAGCTAAGGCTACAGCTGAGGGAATCAAGGCTGTACAGAAACAGGGCAAGATAGCTGTTAAGTCATTACAGCAGATTCATAGTGAGATAAGCGAGTAATAAATAATGTATGCTTTATATATAGATATTAAGTAGTAACAACAAAAGGCAGATACAGGATATTGTATCTGCCTTTTTTATGAATTAAAGTAGTGTTTTTGGGGCTATTATGTTATAATTAAAAATGAAATGTTAGAAATTTAGGGAGGAAATTATGAAAAATTTTAAAAGAATTAAAGTGATTGGTTTTGCGGCATTGTTTGTATTAATGGCATCAGGATGTTCAAAAAATAGTATTGCTTGTAATAAGTACATAAAGACATTACCTTCAGATATGGATGATGAAATTATTTTATATACAAATGAACAGAATCAGGATTTTATACGTGATTTTTCACCATATAATGCAGTTGAAGTGGACGTTATATCAAAAGAACCATTGAACAAAGGAGATGTTGTATTAATTGATTCTCCTGATTATGAAGCAGAGCTTATGGAACCAATATGTTCTGATGAGATAACAGGAAAGTTCAACAGAGATTTATGTCTTTGTTATAATAATTTCAATTGGAAAAGTTATAAAAAAGCTATGGATACAAATAATTCTGGAAATTATATTGAGATGGAGAGTGCTATTTATAATGAGTATGACAGATTAAAAGACAGTATGTTTCCAACGTTTTATCATACCAAATATACGGTCCAGTTCAAATTGGATAAGAAAAAGTGGAAGATTAATGAGCTGAATTTTGAAGTAAAAGGAAAAAAATATACCGTAGACATTGGTGAAATAAGGGTAAATGAAATTGAAGATGAGTATGATTTTGAGGATTTTGGATATTATATGAATTGTGAGCCAGGGACTTTTGCAGAATATCCATTATTTTATAGCAAAAAAGGCATTATAGGGTG
>JAILNW010000185.1 GCA_024691145.1 Lachnospiraceae bacterium | reverse complement strand
ATTTTTTATAGTGGTATTTGATTAATTTTATATGCGAATTATTTTTTGATTGTTAGATTTGGCTCAATTTAAAGGAGATTTACAGTATTTAGAAAAATTGACTTATTTTGAATCCTGATGTAAAACTATATTGTGCTTGGGAAAACTAAGTAGTAAAAATGTGAAGATTTTATTTTAAGGGAAAAGAGGAATTAAAAAATGAAGAAGTTTATTAAAGGTTTTTTAATGGTGGCTATAGTTTTAGCAGCTGGATTTGCAGCTTGGTTTGTAATGGGAACAAAGAAAGCTTCAAGCGTTTCAGAAGCATCTAATTATTATGGAGCTTTTACATTTATAAGATTTGATAACACTAATACAAAGTGGGATGCATGTTATGCATATTGCTGGACTAACAAGGGCGATGTTGATATATATGAATTAAAGACACAGGAAGTTAACACATTTGCTTGCAACATTAACGGTGATGCATATGATAAGATTCTTTTTAAGAACACTCCTGGAAAAGATAACTGGGATAATCAGACAGCAGATTATGATATGGTAAGCGGACCTACAAATTATACATTCATTCCTACAAAGACTGATGGAAAAGTTGAAGGTAAGTTCGTAGAGCATGACTACAGTGTTGTAACAGTTAAGTATTCTAATGATACAATTGCTGATCCACATGTATATTTCCAGATTGGTGATGGAAAGTGGTCAGACGGATTTGGTTTCCAGATGAAGAACAAAGGTGATTACAGCGAAGCTGATATATATGTTGCTGATGCAGCAGAGTTAAAGATGTGCTTTAACAATGGCGATAACAATACAGCATGGGATAATAACAACTCAAAGGATTATCATGTTAATATTAATAACCATGGTGTTAAGATTATTACAATCGATAATGGAGAAATGGAAGTTAAGTAATTTTCTAATTATCACATATTAATATAGCAGGAAGGTTTGTGCAAAGGCATGAACCTTCTTTTTGTAACATGAACTTTTGGTGAACTTTTTTGTAAAAAGCACTTGACATTTGAAAATTTAATGGTATAATTATTTTTGTTGGTGAGACACATATGGCGGAGTAGCTCAGTTGGCTAGAGCATTCGGTTCATACCCGGAGTGTCGGCGGTTCGAATCCGTCCTCCGCTATTATAAGTTTATGAAGAATCTGGATTTTATCCAGATTTTTTTCATAATAGGGAAAGGAAAGGTGTTTTGTAATGAGAATAGGCAGCGGATACGATGTTCACAGACTTGTGGAAGGAAGAAAGCTTATTATGGGCGGTGTTGATATACCATATGAGCTGGGACTTTTAGGACACTCGGATGCAGATGTGCTTTTACATGCCATTATGGATGCATTACTTGGGGCTGCAGCACTTGGCGATATAGGAAAGCATTTTCCAGATACAGATGACAAGTATAAGGGAATATCAAGCATGGAACTTCTTAAGCATGTGAAGAAGTTACTTAATGACAAGCATTATGTAATCAGTAATATAGATGCAACAATAGTTGCCCAGAAGCCTAAGATGAAGCCATATATTCCGGAGATGATCTGTAACATAGCCGAAGCTCTTAACTTAGATGTGGATCAGGTAAATGTTAAGGCAACTACAGAAGAAGGACTTGGATTTACAGGCAGCATGGAGGGAATAAGTGCAAGTGCAGTATGTCTTATTACAAAACCACAGAATCTCGTAGGGGATGATATTATGGGATGTGCTGGATGCTGTAAAAAGTAGTAATCATAATTGACTAAGAGACATAAAGATGATACTATGTATCTATGAGCATTTATATGAGGAAGGAATATATATATGAAGATTTATAATACTTTAACAAGAAAAAAAGAAGAATTTGTTCCTATTAAAGAGGGAAAGGTAAGCATGTATGTGTGCGGACCAACTGTATATAATTATATACATATAGGTAATGCAAGACCTATGGTTGTATTTGATACAGTAAGAAGATACTTTGAATATAAAGGATACGATGTTAATTATGTATCTAACTTTACAGATGTAGATGATAAGATTATAAAGAAAGCCATGGAAGAAAATGTTGATTCTTCTGTTATTTCAGAGAGATTTATTGAAGAGTGCAAGAAGGATATGGAGGCTCTTAATGTTAAGCCTGCAACTGTTCATCCTAAGGCAACAGAAGAAATCGATGGCATGATAGAGATGATTCAGACACTTATTGATAAAGGACATGCATATCCTAAGAATGGCTCAGTTTATTTTAGAACAAGAAGCTTTGCAGATTATGGAAAACTTTCTAAGAAGAATATAGATGACCTTGAGGCTGGACACAGAGATATCAAGGTTACAGGTGATGAGGAGAAGGAAGATCCACTTGATTTCGTATTATGGAAACCTAAAAAAGAAGGAGAACCAGCATGGAAGTCACCTTGGAGCGAAGGAAGACCAGGATGGCATATAGAGTGCTCAGTTATGAGTAAGAAGTATCTTGGAGATTCCATAGATATTCATGCAGGAGGAGAAGACCTTATATTCCCTCATCATGAAAATGAGATTGCACAAAGTGAAGCTGCCAATGGGGTACCATTTGCCAATTACTGGATGCATAATGGATTCCTTAATATTAATAATGAAAAGATGTCTAAGTCAAAGGGCAACTTCTTCACTGTAAGAGAGATTGGAGAGAAGTATCCACTTCAGATAATAAGATTCTTCATGCTTTCAGGACATTACAGAGGACCTATTAACTTCAGTGAAGAGCTTGTGGCTGCAGCAAAGAACGGATTAGACAGAATTCTTACTTGTGTTAATAACCTTGAGCATCTTTATGATCATGCAAAGGAAGCTGAGATTACTGAAGATGAGATGAAACTTATGGACGAGTATACAGCTTTATCAAAGAAGTTTGAGGAAGCCATGGAGGATGACTTTAACACAGCAGATGCCATAACAGCTGTATTTGATATGGTTAAGTTATCTAATCTTAAGATTACTGCTGATAATACAAAGGAATGTATAGAAAGTGTACTTGGTACTATAAGAGTATTTTGTGATATTCTCGGTATTGAGACTAAGAAAGAAGAAGAGATGCTTGATTCTGACATAGAGGCACTTATTAACGAGAGACAGCAGGCAAGAAAAGAGAAGAACTTTAAGAGAGCGGATGAGATAAGAGACATGCTTCTTGAAAAGGGAATTGTACTTGAGGATACTCGTGAGGGTGTAAGATTCAAGAGAGTTTAATAAAGTTTAGGTTTGGGGCTGAACTATACAGGTTCGCCCCATATTTTTAATAGTAACAATAGAGGTAGAATCATGGATATTAATATAGCACAGTATATATGTGAAAAGATGGATGTTAAGATGCAGGATTTAAGGCAGCTGTCACCATTAACCCTTGCATATATAGGGGACGGCATATATGACATTATAATAAGAACAATGATAGTTGAAAAGGGCAATGCACCTGTTAATAAGCTTCATAACACTGTAAGCGGTTTTGTTAAGGCGCAGACTCAGATGGAAATGATTACAAAACTTGAAGAAAGCCTTACAGAAGAGGAGCATGATATTTACAAACGAGGAAGGAATGCAAAGTCCTACACATCAGCAAAGAATGCATCAAAGTCAGACTACAGGATGGCTACAGGATTTGAGGCACTTATAGGTTATCTGTATCTTAAGGGAGATATGGACAGAATTATGGAACTTGTAAAGGAAGGTATCAGTTTATGCGATATGAAGAAATGATGATAGAAGGAAGAAATGCTGTTACGGAGGCATTTCGCTCAGGAAAGACTATAGATAAGATATATATATTACGTGGCTGCCAGGATGGTCCTATAAATACTATTGTAAGGGAAGCCAATAAGAGAGATACTATAATTAACTATGTGGCAAAGGAACGTCTTGACCAGATGTCTGAGACAGGTAAGCACCAGGGGGTTATAGCACTTCTTGCAGCATACGAATATGCAGAGGTTTCTGACATACTTGAAAATGCAAGAAACAAGGGAGAGGCACCATTTATCATAATACTTGATGAGATTGAGGATCCTCATAACCTTGGGGCAATTCTTAGAACAGCAAATCTTAGCGGAGCCCACGGCATTATTATACCTAAAAGAAGAGCCTGCGGCCTTACATCGGTAGTAGCAAAGACTTCAGCAGGAGCTATTAATTATACACCAGTTGCCAAGGTTACTAATATTGCTAAAACCATAGAAGAACTTAAGAAAGAAGGCATGTGGTTTGTATGTGCTGACATGGATGGAGAAAGCATGTACAATCTGGACCTTACGGGACCTATAGGACTTGTAATGGGTAATGAAGGAAAGGGTG
Source organism: Lachnospiraceae bacterium (assembly GCA_024691145.1). Lineage (GTDB taxonomy): Bacteria > Bacillota > Clostridia > Lachnospirales > Lachnospiraceae > JAILNW01. The sequence goes on along the minus strand of JAILNW010000185.1, from coordinate 3,886 downwards.
TTGCTAAAAATGTTAAAGAAAAGTGTGATTTTGTAGCAACTATTCCTATGAAGGGAGATATTGACTCTCTTAATGTGTCAGTAGCCACAGGAATACTGGCTTATGAGATAGTAAGGCAGAGAATTGTGAAATCTTTGTGAACTTAAGAATTATTTAGGTTTGCTTTAGGTGGATATGTGATAATTAAATCATCAAATAGATGATACATATAATTAATCATATATAAAAGGAGTGGTCGTTATGATGAATAAGAAATTAAGATACTTAGTATCAGTTATGGTTATAGGAACTTTAATGACAGGTGTTCTTACAGGATGCAGCAGTACAAGTTCAACATCAAACAGCACGGAAAGCACAACAAGTAAAAGCGAATCAGGAAGCAGTTCTTCATCTAATACTGCTAAGGCTTCATCAACAAGCAAGGTTGATACAAGCGAATTATTTACAGACAGAGATCTTGAACAGAATGCTGATACTTCTGGAGCAAAGAAGTATACAGTGGCAGATAATGAAGATATAACAATCACAGAAGAGGGTGTATATGTTATAAGCGGTTCGGCAAAGGATTGTTCCATTATAGTAGACGCAGAGGATCAAAAGGTACAGATAGTACTTAACGGAGTAACAATTACAAACAGTGATAAAGCAGCAATATATGTAAAGCAGGCAGACAAGGTATTTGTTACAACTTACAGCGGTTCTGAAAACACACTTACAACAACAGGAACATTTACAGCAGATTCAGAGAACAATGTGGATGCAGTTATTTACTCAAAGGATGATGTGGTACTTAACGGAACTGGTTCACTTACAATTAAATCTTCAGCAAATGGCATAAGTTCTAAGGACGGAATTAAGATTACTGGAGGAAATTATAATATAACTTCAACTAAGGACGCTTTAGAGGCAAATGATTATATAGCAGTATGTGATGGTGACATAACTATTAACTCATCTAAGGATGCATTACATACAGAAAACAGCGATGATGATTCTTTAGGATTTGTATATATAAGCGGAGGTACACTTAATATCAAGGCTTCCAGCGACGGACTTCAGGGTAATGCATATGTGCAGATTGACGGTGGCAATATTACAATTAATTCTTCAGAGGGTATTGAAGGAACATTTGTTCAGATAAATGATGGTACAATAAGTATAGATGCCTCTGATGACGGTATTAACGCCACAAGCAAGAGTTCTTCATACAGTGTAGGCATAGAGATTAACGGCGGAGACCTTACAATCAATATGGGACAGGGAGACACAGATGCACTTGATGCCAATGGTTCACTTATAGTAAATGGTGGTAACATCAACATTACAGCACAGTTTGCATTCGATTTCGATACAGAATCACAGTTTAACGGTGGTACAATCACAGTAAATGGTGAAGAGGTTACAGAAATCACAGAATCAATGCAGATGGGCGGCGGTGGCCGTGGAGGCATGGGAGGAATGCAGGGTGATATGCCACAGGATAATGGAAACTTCCAGAGAGGCAACCGTGGAGGATTCAGATAGAGAATCTTAAATTAACATAGCTAATAACCCAATCTTCAAATATAATAATACATTAAACCAAATCAGAAAAGACGGAGAGTAATCTTCGTCTTTTCTGATTTTTTGCTGGGGTTCTGAATATAAAGAAAGGCTTTGGTGCATACTAAGTTTAAGAAAGATAAATGGGAGGGTTTATGCGAAGGTTATATGCTGTACTTATTAATGTATATATGTTTTTGATTGGGGGCTTTGTGTATTGTCTTCTTGAGGTGGTTACAAGGAGAAGAAGCCATATATCCATGTATCTTGCAGGGGGATTATGCTTTGTTGTTATAGGATATGTGGATGAAAGATTAGGTGAAAAACACGGGAAGATAATGAAAATGTTTGTGTCTGCGTTAATTATTACCATGGTGGAGTTTGTAATAGGTCTTGTTGTAAATGTGTGGCTGAGATTAAATGTGTGGGATTATAAGGATATGCCATTTAACATAATGGGGCAGATTTGTCCGGTGTTTACTTTATTATGGTTTGTGGTTTCCTATGGGGCTTTAGGTCTCAACAAGGTCATACGGCCGGTATTTATTAGGAATTTTAATAAATAGGCTTGAAAAACAAGGTTTAGGGGTGTATAATTATTACAAGAATGTTAATAAATCATTTATCTTAAGGGACTATTAGAAGGGATTAAGGGATTAATAATGAATAAGAGGTTTTCTAAGACATTTGTTATATTTGTAGCACTGGCATCAATGAGTTTTTATACAGGTGTTACAGCATTTGCATCAGAAGAAGATAACTATGGAGAGAGAGCAGTTATCGATACAGGTTACTTTGTTGCTGGCGATAAACTTCAGGAGACTATAACTGAGGCTGTTACAGCAAGATATAATATGCAGACAAGCAGTTATAACAATACAGCAGTTGCATCAGGCTTATTGTATGATGCTTTTGGTGATGAGATTATTGAAGATGACGAAGTTCCTGCAGAGGCTACACCAGAGGAGAAGGATGATGGACACATTACAGACTTCAGCAATATAGGTATTGCAATTACTTCTACTTCTGTTAATGTAAGAAGTGAGGCAAATAGCAGTGGGACAGTTGTTGCTAAACTTTTTAATGGAGCTTTCGTTACTATTGTAAGTGAAGAAGGCGAATGGTACAAGATTAATTCTGGTGATATTAACGGTTTTGTAAAGAGCGATCTTCTTACTACAGGCAGTGATGCTGAAGCAGTTTATGATAAGTATGTAGATGTATTTGCTTCAGTTAATGTTCCTAATCTTAATGTAAGAAAGGATAAGGATATTAATTCTGAGGAGATTGGAAAGTTAACAAGCGGAAGCGTCTGCAGTGTAATTGAGAAAGGTGATGACTGGACTAAGATAGCTTATGATGGTAAAGATGGCTATGTTATGTCTGAGTATGTAGATATTAATGTTGAGTATGCACAGGCCATAGATGCCAATGATAAAGTGGCTCTTATGAAGGCACAGGCTAAGGCAAGTGCACAGAGTGTTGCAACAGAGGCAGCAACTACTATTACATATGGTGAGAAGACAACTTTAAGCGATGCAGACTTCAGAATATTTGTATGTCTTATTTATGCAGAGTCAGGCGGAGAGCCATACGAAGGAAAGCTTGGTGTTGCTAACGTTGTACTTAACCGTCTCCATAGTTCAAGATTCCCTAATACCATGGAAGAAGTTATATGGCAGAAGGGACAGTTTGGACCTACATGGAATGGTGCAATTGAGAAGCAGCTTGCTTTATATGATGCAGGGGGATATACTAAGGCTTCTTACCTTGAAGCAATCCAGGCAGCTAAGGATGCACTTGATGGAAAGAACAACATCGGAACAAGAATGTACTTCAACGGATATAAGGTTGAGGTTAATAAAGGACATACAGGAACACTTAAGATTGGAAATCATCTTTTCTGGGAGAAGATGTGATATAGGAGATTTGCAGGGACTGTGAGCCGTGGAGAAATAATGTTTTCCATGGACTAACAGTCCTTATTTGTATATTTTGTATTTAATTTTATACTTGTCACTTTGTAGAAGTTATGTTATTATTTTAATTGTTCGAATTCATCTATATATTTTATCTGATTTTTTTGGTAGAAATTACGACTAGGCTCCCAATATTAATTAGACTGTGAAAAAGATTTTTGGATTTTTATGGATTATAAGGTGAAGATTTGTTATAATGAAAATAGAATATATAAATATTATTGTTACTGATGCTACCTGAAAAACAGTAACGCATTATCTTTTCACCTTATAGGATGAGAGGAGAAATAATATTGAATAACAACAGTAAAAAGAACATTGTTCCTTTTAAAGAACTGACACTTAAAAATGAGTTCATGTTTACA
>JAILNW010000455.1 GCA_024691145.1 Lachnospiraceae bacterium | reverse complement strand
ATAATAAATATTGTTATACTTTTTCATTGCAGAATAATTATAACACAAAAATAAGAATCCTTAAAGGAGTATTCCAATAAGGATTCTTTTTTTATAGGACTTTTTTCACAGCCCCTTTTTTACATTATTCCCTTATATTTAGTTTTACCTTTTGCCTCGTTTATTATAATCACTGTCAATATCTTCCTTCCATGCTCCACCTGCAAAAGTCCTTGACATTTCTGCCGCTTTACATCTTCTTACACGACTTATGGCACTTTCTAGAACCTGATAATTAAGGGCTGTTCCTGCTTCATCGCAATTATAATTGGCTTCTCTGTCATGACTTATACCCATGCTTCCTGCAACTTCTATCGCATCAATATTGGCTCCAAGGAAAAGAAACTCCCAGTTATATTTTTCTTTACGTTCTTCTATTAATTTTTTAATATCATTGAATGAAAAACTCTTGCTGGCATTTCCAAGGCCATCTGTTGTAATTATAAATAAAGTCTTTGCTGGTCTATCTTCTTCTCTTTGGTACTTTTGAATAGTACTTATGTGACGAATTGCCCCGCCTACAGCATCTAGAAGTGCAGTGCAGCCACGTACATAATAATCTTTATCCGTAAGTTTCTTTATGTTTCCAATGGCTATTCTGTCATGAATAACCTCTGACTTATCATCAAAAAGAACAGTTGATACAATTGCTTCTCCTTCTTCTTTTTGCTGCTTAATTATCATTGAATTAAATCCACCTATAGTGTCTGATTCAAGTCCACTCATAGAGCCACTTCTGTCAAGTATAAATACGATTTCTGTTAAATTTTCTTTCATAATAATTACCTCCTAAGTAAGTTTGTTTTCCTTGCTTCTGAGATAATCATATCATTTTCTACATTTATGCTGGTCACTTGTCAGGCGACATTTATGTATTATGTGTTCCCAGCAGTTGTTCTCCATGTTCAAAGAGCGCCACATTTATCTCATAAATATCGTAGGCTTCTTTCTCAATAAAATACTGTACAATCACATCCTGCTTACTGCAAGGTGATAATGCAAGTCTGGCTCTTGAAAGCAAATCCTTGGTGTCATCTAGATTGAGTTCTAAAGCATTTGCTATAGCCAGTGCAGTTGTTTTACTAGGATTCCTTGTGGTTCCGCATTTTAATTTTGAAAAGGCCTTTCTGTCTAGATTTGCCTTCTTTTGAACTTCAACATCAGTAAGTCCCTTTCTGTCTGCAAATGAAAATACAAGCTCCATAAAGGTTTTATCAAGGTTATTTATTGCTTCTTCAAGGCTTCTTCCCCGTTCAAACTGAGTTTCTGAAATACATTCTTCAGATAAGTTAAAGGTATCTTTGTCTTCAAATACCGCTTTCAATTGTAATATTTCTTACAAATTCCATATCATATCTAATTCTAGCAGATTGAACAATTAAATGTTTTATGCCTTTCATCAAACATACCTCCCCGCAATGGAAAGTAATTCTCCCATATTATGAACAATAACACCTGTGTTTAATACCATAATTTCAAACTCAGATTCACCAAAATCCATTATATGTCTAAGGTTTATAGTTATATCTTTTCTATTCCCAATCTTCAAAAGCCACTTAGCACAATTATCGCCACAATTCGAAGCATTAAATATTTTATCTGGAATTTTATCAATTAAAATTAAGGTTTTTACACCTCCAGATAATGTGACAGGTGCAATAACTCCTAAAACTGGGCTGTCAATTGCTCCTGTACCAAGGACAACTGAATTATCTATATCTTTTACCATCTTTATTACATCATTATCTTTAAACCACTCAGGCAAGTAAATAAACTTAAAATATACAGCTGTGTTATATATTATTTATTACATTTTCCATATCTCCAAAAAATACTTTCAGCATAAAATTTCCTCGCTTTTTTATTAACTATTTACATTATTATAAGTTAGAATTTTCCAAAAGTCAAATATCGTTAATCGTAATTATCTTAGGTATTCCTCAATATGTTATAGTTATAGTTTTTTCGGTAATATTCCTGTTTCATTTTTTCTTCGGTTCAGGTAATTCTTCATACATTGCTTCTAACAATTTTCTAAGAAACTCTTTGTTCTCAACATTATCAACAAGGAGCATCCCCTTTGCTCCTTCGTATGGCAGTTCTATACTAGCTTCAGGCATCATATTCACTGCTGACTTTACAGGCTTTACAAGGAAACGATTATCATAAATACCACCAACAATTTTCCCACGATAATAGATTATATACTCTCCCATCATTGCCCTATGCGTTATATTTTTAAGCTCCGACAGCTGTTGCAATATAAAATTCAAATAATCCTTACTTGACGACATATTAACACACTCTCCTCTGATTGTTGCTCATGTCATAACAATAATTACAAACCATATAGTTATCTTTTATATATATTTTCTCTATGATACCTAATATATTCCAAATTACTTGTAGTTACTTCTATCTTCATATTAGGATTAATGTTTAACATTAATTTATTAACATCTGTTAGTTTCTCTGAAATCAAGATGTTTCCATCATCCTTAAATGATATAAAGCCTATATCAAATAGTGCATCATGGTTAGGGCATAATAAAAGCCCATTATTTACATCAAGTTTTTCTATACTATTACTTTTACTCCAAGGTTTTATATGACTTGCTCTTAAAAAGTTTGAATCATTAACCTTACATAAGCAACAAT
>JAILNW010000449.1 GCA_024691145.1 Lachnospiraceae bacterium | reverse complement strand
ATATCAACTATGAAAAGGTTAAAGGCATATTGTGATGCATTAAATATTGAATTTGATAATGTTGAGAAAGCATGGTTAGAAAAAACATCTAATCATAATATAGGAAATGGGAATAATTCATAGAAAATCACGCTTACAAATAGAGTTATCCGTGGGATAATGAATTTTGGCAATATATATGAATTTCTGTAATTAATTGAGGAGTTTTAGTGCGATAATAATTGAAAATACAAGGAGGTGGCTATATGCCATATGCAATAGATTTATTTTGTGGAGCTGGAGGATGCTCTGAAGGTTTAATTCAGGCAGGATTTCATATTCTTTTCAGTTCAGATATAAGTGAAATGGTTGAAGTGACATACAAAAATCGTCATGCACAGTTAGGTCTTATACAAGGACAGAATACTTGGTTTGAAAGAGCTGATATTAAAAATCTTCATGGTAATTTTATTAATCAGAAAATTAGTGAACTTGGAATATTTCATGAACAAGAAGTACCAGAAATCGATTTGATGATTGGTGGACCAAGTTGTCAAGGATTTTCAAGAGCTGGTAGACGAGATAAAGAAGACCCAAGAAATCTTTTATTTGGTGAATACGTCAGAGTAATAAACGAAGTAATGCCTAAATATATTGTTTTGGAAAATGTAGAAGGTTTTATGGACATGCAGTTTTTAGGGTATAAGGGTTTAGATTTATACGATGAAAATGGAAATCTTGTTGAAGGAGGACCGGTTTATCCAGATGGTTCTGTTACACCTGCCATTCTAAAATCTGAATTAAACAGGATTGGATATGATACTTTAGAACCTAGAATTTTGAATGCCGCAGATTATGGTGTACCACAAAGAAGAAATCGTGTAATCTTTATTGGATATCGAAGAGAACTTCCTGCACCATCGTATCCAGAACCTACAGTTACTCCTGAAAAACAACTTAAGCTAAAGGATGCAATTAGTGATTTGGTGAATGATAAAAAATTAAAAAATAAAATTAGTAAAAATCTTTCTGACTTTCAAAAAGAAAGTAGAGCAGGAAGAACCCCATCTTTAAGTACGGGAAAACCTATTCCTTGTGATAGAGGGCACCTTAAAAATCTTGAATTACCAAAGGCTACAGATATTGTTTTAGAGAGATTTGATTTATTTAATGAAGGTGAGTCAAGTTCAATGCTGAGAAAACGAATTAAAGAGTATGGAATTGATATCTCAGGAAAGAATTCTCTTATTCAGTTATGTTGTGATTCGTTAGGTATGCAATCTAATGATGTCATAGAATTATTTAAGCGTACAAATGCATCGGATGATGCTATTGATGTTTTGTTGACTAAAAAGAATATTCGAAAAAGATTGAATTCTATTGAGCCGTCACCGACTGTGGTCACTCTTCCTGATGATTATATTAATCCATGGGAAGCGAGAACAATAAGTGTAAGGGAAATGGCAAGATGCCAATCATTTGATGATTCTTTTGAGTTTTTGGGGAAAAGGACAACTGGTGGATTAAAACGAAGAACAGAGGTACCACAGTGTACTCAAGTTGGAAATGCAGTTCCACCACTTTTGGCAAAAGCAGTTGCATTAGAAATCATTAAAGTATTATAAATCAGAGGGTACTCCATATTATGTGGATTACCCTCTGATTTTTTTATGAGAAAGTATTAATTTGAATTTATAATTCTACAATTTCGATTTCACCAAATAAATCAGATTTTGCATATGGTTTGATTCTCCATGCATTACCATGGTTCTTTCCAACATAACGACCTTCTTTTGAAGTGTATCCACGCCAATCATAAGTGATTACACCTGATTTAATTAGAGAGAGAAATGTGGTAAACTGTGGTGCTCTAGAAAATTCGATTTCGTTGTATTTGAACTGAACCATGCCATTAATTTCTCTACTTTCAGCTTTTACCCACAATGTTGATGGATGCTTTAAATATAACTGTTGTCTTAAGTCGTCAAAAGACCAGTATGCAGCTACCTCACATTTCCCAGTAAATGGATCTTGCCAGACAATATTGACAAGTCTAGTTTCATCATTAACATGAAGGTAAAAACCTTGATTGTTTTGTGGAGCATCTATAGAACCTATGGTGATATATAAGCTATTATATCCCGGATGAGCATCTGAGTCATAACCATATATTCTGGCAAATGCAGATACTCTATTTCTGTCTGAAGGTTCATAATCTGCAACTCTTGTTCCGTCGAATTGTGGTCTTAATGTAAAAAGAGTATCTAAGGTTCTGCTTCCACCTTTTGATTTTACTTCAATTAAGCCGTTGTAATCAGCGTCGTTACGGTTATTTGTGTTAATTCCAAGAAGTGCTTCTAAAGTATCTCCAACATCTTTTGGTGCGATTTTACCATATCCTTTTGAATTATTAAAAAATCCACCATGTACAATTTCTTGAAGGTGGGGTTTGATTTGATAGAACAGATCAGTAATTGCATCCACTCCAATAGCATTAAGTAAATCATTTTCGGAAGGAATATTGTGTGTAAGATTAATTAAGTAAATCAATGGAATACCATTTGGTTGTCTGAAGATGGAAATATAAAGGAGATCGCCTTCATTAATCTCGCCATTTTCCATTCTTTGCTTTATAGTTTCGATGGAAAAACGTTTGTCACCTCGATTATTAGCTACTCTATAAAATTTTAATTTAATTAACTCTGTTTTACCATTTTGAATAAATAATGCATCATAAGATATACCAAATCTACCACCATTAGCTAGTTCATCATAATCAACTAGTCTCCAGCTTAACAGAAGATCTCTGAGAATACCATTAGCATCTAAGTTATTTTTGTCAATCATAGTAGATGTCATACGAATTAATGCATAATCTTCGTTTCTAAAGCGACGTATCATACTAATTACATTAGCTTCGTCTGAATATGGTGTAAAAATCATATTTTCTCATCCTTTCTTGTTTTTCGTGTAAATAAACTGTACATTTCAATGTTAATCGTGTATGCCATTGCATATAGCGTTTTAATTGTAGGATTAAGTGCTTTACGGTTAATGATTCTACTAATCATTGCAGTCTGGATATCAGTTGCTCCATATATTTCTATTTGTTTAATCTGTTTGCGTTGCATTTCCCTTTTAAAGTTTTCAATAAAAACAAGAAGATAGTCATCTTCTTTGAAAGTGCAAGAAAAAGCATTTTTGTCATTCACCAAGTTATTATGATAGTTTCTTGAAAATAAAGCAGGAAATGATACATTTAATTTTCTTGCAAGATTTAGGGCAGTATTGTATTCTATATTTTGTTCGCCATATTCTAATGCTGAAAGACAACCACGGTCATATGCTATAGATATTGCTAAATCTGAAATGGTATAGTTTTGCATCTCACGTGATTTTCTAATGTTGGTTCCGAAAACTAGCAGAATTTCAGTTGGGTTAAATTCTGTATCCATCTAATCACCTCCCTATGTAATTCTTATTATACTCAAATAAGCCCTTTAATGTATGACTTATAACCATCAATTATATGGGTATTTAAAAGGAACATGATATTTTTTATGTCTTGTAATATTGGTTCTTTTATGTTGTTGCTTAGAATGGAGATGATAAAAATAAATTAAGCAAACGTACAAATACCTATTTACAGCCCTAATCCGTACCCTGCAACTACACCTATTACCGCAGAAAGCAGAATAATCTTGATAGGGTGTACCTTTTTGAACACAAGTACAGCAGTTACGGCGAATAATCCGAGAAATATCCAAAAGCTCGCTGAAGAAAAAGCTGATAAGCTGATACCCGAGGGAAAGAATACCGTTCTTGCAACAGATATAAAGGCTGCTCCGATCATTCCAACAACGGCAGGTTTCAAGCCTGACATGATACCGCCCACCGCTTTGCTTTTCTTATACTTCTCAAAAAAATTAGCGATGATAAGAATAATGATAAATGACGGCAGAACGATACCAAGCGTTGCGATAATTGCTCCAAAAACACCTTCAGTCCTCATTCCTACGAATGTAGCCATATTGACGGCAAGCGGCCCCGGTGTGCTTTCGCTCAGAGCGACGAAATCCACAAGTTCTTCCTGGGTAAGCCAGCCGTGGCGTTCCGCTTCTGACTGTATCATTGCGATCATCGCATAACCGCCACCGAATGTGAATGCTCCGATTTTCAGAAAGGCAAGAAACCGTTCAATCATTGCTCTGCTCCTTTCTGTTCAAAAGCGACCACAGCAGCCCGAACAATCCGCAGCTGATTATCACAAATACGGCATCTATTTTCAGAAAAGCAGTCAGAACAAGAGAAAGTCCCATTATAACATAAGAAAATGGTTTCTTTTTCTTCTTCACCTGTTTAAACATCATCCACAGGGCTTTCAGTATCAGGGCAAGAACTGCGGCTCTGATACCCATAAAAGCGTATCTGACAGCTTTGATGCTCTGAAACTGCGTCAATATCAGGGAAATGATCGAAATTATAAGAAAGGACGGCAGGACAACTCCGAGCGTAGCCATACACGCTCCGAGAAATCCCGATGTCTTATATCCCACAAATGTTGCGGCATTGATAGCAATCGGTCCAGGTGTTGACTCGGAGATTGCAACAATATCGGAAATATCTTTTTCATTCAGCCATTTTTTATTTTCGCATACTTCCTTCTGTATCAGCGGTATCATCGCATAACCGCCGCCGAAGGTAAATGCCCCGATCTTCATAAAAGTCAGGAACAGGTCAAGATTCTTATTCATAATATCACTCCTAAAAAGAAATTATACAAAATTAAGGATTATACGTCACCACCTATCAATGCTTTATGCGTTCTGTCTATCCCGATTGCTCCAAGGGGTGCGGTTATCAGTATTGCAAGCACAGCCACCGAAAGCACAATCTTCCCACAGGGCAGACCGAGTGACAGCGGCACCGAGCCGATAGCTGCCTGAACCGTAGCTTTTGGAAGGTACGCAATCACGCAGAATAGTCTTTCCTTTTCGTTAAGCTCGGTACCGATAAGGCAAACGCAAACGCCGACAGCCCTGAAAGCAAGAGCTATAAATATCATTGCAAGCGCCGAAGCTCCTGCTGTCAGCGTATAGCGAACATCAACGGCAGCACCCACAAGCACGAACAGCACAACTTCTGCGCCTATCCACAGCTTGCCGAATTTCTCAGAAAGCCGAACAGATACGGACTTATCTGTTTTCTGCTTTATCACGCAAGCCATAGCCACCACAGCGAGCAGTCCCGACACGGCAATATAGGGCTTCGCTATGCTCTCGACTGACATAAGCATGAACGCAGTACCAAGCATGATAATGACCTTTGTGCTGTTGCGTATCTTATGTTCAAGCTGATATGACTTCTCAAAAAGAAAAAATATCAGTAATCCGACAGCGGCTCCCAGCAGAACACCGAATGCAATGGATATAGGGATATTCAGAAAGTCTGTTGCCTTTGCAGAACCACCCTGCGCCATAGTGACGAAAGTTGAGAAAAGCACAATTACGAAAATATCATCGCAGGAAGCTCCCGCAAGTATCATCTGTGGTATGCTCTTTTCCGTGCCGACCTTATCTTCAATGAATTTTACCATTCTCGGCACGACCACGGCAGGAGATACTGCACTCAATACCGCTCCCATAACGGCAGCTTCGATATGATTTACACCAAGCAGAAGAGGAGCCATCAGCACATAGCCGACTATTTCACAGCAGGCTGGCAGAAAGGACAAAAGTATCGCAGGTCTGCCGACCTTTTTCAAGTCGGACAAGTTCAGGGATAATCCTGCCTTGACAAGTATGATGATGAGTGCGATTTGCCGAAGCTCCGATGAGATGCCCAACACAGACGAATCAAGCAGGTCAAGCACATAAGGACTGACTGCTATTCCGATACCGAGCATTCCTATGATTCTCGGCAAGCCTATCCGTTCAAAGATAGCTGCCGAAGATAGTCCTACAAGAAAGATGATTGCAAGTGATAATAGCATAATAATTCCTCCAAAATAAAAAATCTGACAACTACTGCGTAAAATGCAGAAGTCATCAGCTTATGATAAGCGGTTTAGGTTTCCCACGGGAGAACATCATTCCCGATATGAAATTGTCCATTGATTATTTTAGCACTTTCGGAAGATGTTGTCAATATCTTTGCATAATAATCACTCATATTGGTGAATTGAAAAGTAATGCTGGAAATATTTTATTGACTTTATGGATAAAGAACTGTACAATAGATAGAAAGTTTATTTTTAAAGAGGAGGTTGGAAGATGGCACAGCAGAATATTTATGATAACGAAACCTTTTTTCAAGGTTATAAAAAACTTAGAGAAAATGAAGTAAATGCAAATAACTTATTTGAAATTCCAGCACTTTTTTCACTTTTGCCTAGTTTGTCAGGAAAAAATGTTCTCGATTTAGGCTGTGGTTTTGGAGAGCATTGCATGGAGTACGTTAAAATGGGAGCATCTAAAGTAGTAGGAATAGATATTTCAGAAAAGATGATTGAAGTAGCTAGAAAAGAGAATGTAGACCCTAAAATTGAGTATATTAATATGCCAATGGAAGAATTGGAAAAAATAAAAGGTAAATTTGATGTAGTCATTAGTTCTTTAGCTTTTCATTATGTTGAAGATTTTTCCGGAGTAGTTCATAATATATATAATTTATTAAATGAAGGTGGTATATTTGTATTTTCTCAGGAAAATCCTTTGTGTACTTGCTATTCTGGAAATACAGGCAGATGGACGAGAGATGAAAAGGGAAATAAACTGTATGTAAATCTGAAAGACTACGGAATTGAAGGTGAGAAAGAATCTCAATGGTTTGTCGATGGTATTAAGAAGTATCACAGGATGTTTTCAACAATTATCAATACTCTTACTGAAACAGGATTTGTTGTAGAAAAGATGATAGAACCATTACCTGACGAAGAGCTGTTGGAGAAGTATCCTGATTATAAGGATTTATTTCATAAGCCTGATTTTCTAGTAATTAGAGCTAAGAAAAAAGATTTGCAATGAAGGGGAAGAGTACAAGCTATAGCAAGAAAGGAAAAGTAGCAGTATATGATAATTTTGGCAATAGATATACAAAAAGGAATTACAAATGATAAACTATACAATTTTAATGGATTTGTATCTAATACGACAAGAATACTAGATACAGCAAGAAAAAATGGAATTGAAATAATATATTTTCAGCATGATGATGGACCTTCATCTGGATTTTCTATGGGAGATTCAGATTTTGAAATATCAGACTTATTTGCTCCACAAAGTAATGAGCTGGTTTTTGTTAAGGAAGTAAACAGCTGCTTTGGAAACAAAAAGTTTGTTGAATATCTAGAAAGCAAAAATGATAAAGAATTAATGATTGTTGGATTGCAGACAAATTTTTGCATAGATGCTACAGTTAAGTCTGCATTTGACAGAGAATATCATATTGTAATACCAGAAGGAACTAATTCAACATTTGATAATGAGTATATGAGTGCGGAAACAACTTATAAGTATTATAATAACATGATGTGGCCTGAGAGGTTTGCAGAATGTGTAAGGATGGAAGAGGCACTTCAAATGCTAAATAACTGTGCTAGATGAAAATGGGGGATTTGACTATGAGAGTAACAATAGAGACAGAAAGATTAATATTACGACAACTGCTTCCAGAGGATTATATGGCAGCCTTTAAGTGGTGTTCAGATCCAAAGGTAAATAAGTATTTAATTTATACTTTATACGACAGACCAGAAGATGTAAAACTCTGGCTTGAAAGCAGGGACATAGATGATCCAGATAATTATGACCTTGGTTTTGTTTTAAAAGAAACTGGAGAAATCATAGGTGGAGGCGGATTAACTTATGATAAGGATAAAGATGTGTGGATAATAGGTTATAATCTTTTATATAATTATTGGGGAAAAGGTTATACTACAGAAGCTATGCAGGCTATTATAGATTACATAAGTAAAACAAGAAAAATAAATGTAATTGAAGGAATATTTGCAAAAGAAAATACCGGCAGCAGACGCATAATGGAAAAACTAGGTATGCAATATGTAAAAGACACTGAATATGAAAAGTGTGATAAAAGCGAAAGGTTTGAAGCTGAATTATACAGAAGAGAGTTTTAAAACATTGTGTACATAAGGAGGAATTTTTGCATGACAGATGTAGAGTTAATGCAGGCAGGAAAAATACATTATTGGTCAAATGAAGAGATTGACGCTATGAATTTTCGTGCTAAGAAACTTATTTATGAGTATAACAATACAAAGCCTCATGAGGGAGATAAACGAAATGATATTTTAAAGGAGTTAATTGGTAAGATAGATGGTAGTTGTATAATACTTCAGCCATTTCATTGTGATTATGGCAAGTATATTGAAATTGGCGATGGAACATTTATAAACTACGACTGTATTATTCTGGATGCCTGCAAAGTTAAGATTGGAAGCCATGTTTTAATTGGTCCAAGAACATGTATTTACAGTGCAACACATCCTATATATGCGCCAGTAAGAATTGCTGGATATGATATAAGCAAACCTGTTACTATCGGAGATAATGTATGGCTTGGAGGTAATGTTGTTGTTAATCCCGGAGTAACTATAGGAGATGGCAGTGTTATAGGTTCGGGCTCAGTTGTTACAAAGGATATTCCTGCCAATGTAGTAGCAGCAGGAAATCCTTGCAGAGTAATAAGGGAAATTAACGAAGAGGACAAAGAGTATTGGGAAAAACTTCGAGATGAATATTTACAATCTCGATAAGATTATTTTTTCAATTTACAGATGCCCTGTGTCATTGTTCCCATTGGACAGAAAGTACACCAGGTTCTTGGACGGTAAAGAGCCATTACTATAAGTCCGATTAATGTGGATGTAAGCATAAGGCTGTAAAAACCGTAACTAAACTGAGTTACCCAGGCTGGAACACTTGTTACTGTGTAAGCCCGTTTCCATGGAACCTTAAATGTCCAGAAGAGTTTTACGGCAGTTTTAAGTGAAGCACTTCCGGCAAAAACAAGATAAGTCTGATATACCATACTTCCGAACATGGTTAAAAAGAATATAAGAAAACCATATCGGAATATGTTGCTATACATCCAGCCTGGTGCAACCTTTTTATTTTCCTTTTTAAATAGTTTTGGAATAACTGCAAATAGTTTTCCACGTCCGCAATATCTGTTACAGAATGCTTTTCCACCACCACATCCTGCAATAATAAGAGGAACTATAAAGTCTATCATTCCAAGCCATGCAAAGAGTATATTAAAATATCCCAGTGAAAAATATACTATAGGCCATATCCAAAGGTAGTCATACCATTTTTTAGTTTTCTTCATTTTGCTGCTCCTCTCTCTTAATAATACTTATACATCCTGTAGGGCATATACGGCTGCACTTTCCACAACCAACACATAAGTCTTCATTTACTTTAGCATAGCATCCGTCAGGTGTACTAATTGCTGACATGGGACAAGCATCAAGACAAGCACCACAGGATACACATACCGATTTATTAACGGTTGCAATATTTTTTGATTTCATTAAATCTTCCTTTCAAAATGTTTTTGTTCTATTGATTTTTAATATCTATAATGTTAGTATATATGGTATAAAAAATATATCAAGTACGCAGATTGTTTTTATCTGGTAAGAAAAAACTGAGTAACGAGGAATGGTGTGGCTTATGGGAAATAAAAAAGAATATTTATGTGATGACATTGCAGGTAAGGAATGTGGCCTGAAAAAAGTAATTAATATAATAGGTGGTAAATGGAAAATAATGATTCTTTGTGCCATAGACAGAGAGGAAAATATAAGATATGGGGAATTAAAAAGATTAATTCCTGGAATTACAAACACTATGCTTGCTAATTCTCTAAAAGAACTTGAGGAAGATGGAATGGTATTAAGAAAACAGTATATGGAGATGCCTGTTAGAGTTGAATACTCACTTACAAAGAAAGCTGAAAGCATAATACCTATTTTGCTGGAGCTTAAAAAGTGGGGAGAAGAGAACCTTTAAAAAGAAAGAAGGAAAGGATTTTGAGCAGAAAGATTGTTAAAAGAACGGATTGGAAATCATTTCCAATGCCTGAAGAATGTGAAAAATTTAAAATTAACAGAAAATTTTCTAAAGAAGAATTAAGTACTTTAAGATTAGGACATATACCAGAAGAAATGGAAGATAAGTGGTTTTGGTATATGGAAGGTAATACATTATATGCACATCGCAGCTGGACTGGATATTGTATTTTTATTCTTGAGATAGATGAAAATGCGGAAACGCATAATGTAACTGTAAACAGAGATAAAGAGCAATATAAGTGTGAGGATATTAATCAGGATATTGATTTATTAAATAGTCTTCTTGATTATTGGGGAAAACCAGAATATGATTACTATTCAGAGTGGTTAGAGGAGATATCTGATGTTATAAATATTAAAAATAAAGAACTGAAAAACAAAATTTCTTTGTATCAAGGGAATATTACTACCCTTGATTGTGATTGTATTGTAAATGCGGCTAATAGCAGTTTATTAGGTGGCGGAGGAGTGGATGGTGCTATTCACAGAGCAGCAGGTCCTAAGTTACTTGAAGAATGCAGAATGTTAAATGGCTGTAAAACAGGAAAGGCAAAGATTACAAAAGGATATAATCTTCCTGCGAAGTTTATTATTCATACTGTTGGACCAGTTTATTCAAGGAAAAATGATAATAAAAAACTGCTTTCAGATTGCTATACTAATTCTTTAAATCTTGCGAAAGAGAATGATATACATAGCATAGCATTTCCAGCAATATCAACAGGAGCCTATGGTTATCCATTAGAGGAAGCAACTGATGTTGCAGTAAAAACAGTATTAAAGTGGCTTGGTGAAAATATTAATTATGAAATTAAAATCACTTTCTGCTGCTTTGACAAGAAAACCTATGATTTATATGATGAGGTAGTTAATAGTTATTTTGAAAACTTTTTAGAATAGGTGATGTTATGTTAGTTTCATTTGACTTAGATGATACATTGTTTGTTAATCCTGATAAGTTTAAAACAGAGCCGGCATTAAGATTTCCTTTTAATCTGATATATAAAGAGCGATTAAGGTATGGCACAAAAGAGCTTTTTAGTGAATTACATAAACAGAATGTTGAAACCTGGATCTATACAACATCCTTTAGATCCGAGAGATACATAAGGAATCTGTTAAGACATTATGGTATAAAAGTTGGGGAAATTATTAATGGCAGCAGGCATATGAGAGAAGTACAGGGAAACAAGGCAGAGCCTATGCCTTCTAAGTTCCCGGCAAAATACAGAATAGATCTGCATATTGACGATGATATTAGTGTTTTGCAAAATGGAAGAACTTATGGATTTAAAGTATTTTTAATAGGTGAGCAGGATGATAAATGGACGGAAAAGATAATTAATGAAACACTTAGAATTAGCAGGCTTACTAAAAGATAGAAAGGAATATTTTATGATTATAGAACATTTCAAAGAAAATATAAGTATAGATAATATTGAAGAATTGGATTCAGTATTAAGAATTAAAGCAGAAGGTAATGTTAATGAGTTTTGGATAAATAATGATCGTGATTATCCATGTATGTGCATTTCTACAAATGGGGATTATGCACATGTTCATTACTTCGGAAACGAAGGAGAGCTTGGATTTCAGACAATTGGTAATCTTAAGCTAGACAAGGAAATATATACTTTTTATACAAATAATAATAGCGAAATAATAGAAGTTCCAAGTGAGTATGTTGTTGATATAAATACGGCAATTGAACTGGCAAAGGAATTCTTTGTTTCAAATGAACTTCCTAAAGAAATAGAGTGGGATGAATTGTAATAAAGATTTTTAGATTTGATATTAAAAAAAGAATAAATGGAAGGAAAAAAAGGAGTATCATGAGACCGACAGAATTAATAAATATGGGAAAAAGTATATTATTTGGTGCCATTGTTTTAGTAACATTGGCTCTTATAATGTGGACAGTTGTTTATAAGTTTATATTAAAAAAATCCTTTAAAAAAGGAAAGCTCGGTACAATAAAAGAGTTAATTCCAAAGTGTTTGCTGGGGATTGTAATTGTTGTTATAGTATCTGCTACACTTATATCAGTCAGAGGAAGAGTAGGTTATGTGGAAAGGTTTGTATTACCATTTGTATCCTATAAATTGGCATGGTTTGAATTTAATAAAGTCGATTGGAGAAATATTGTTTTAAATATTTTAATGTTTGTTCCATTTGGATTTATTCTTCCTTTAGCAATAAAAAAATTACAGGAAGAATGGAAGGTATATCTTGCAGGTTTTTCTTTTTCTCTTTTTATAGAGTTAATACAGCTTGTTACTGGAAGAGGAATATTTGAATGTGACGATTTAATTAATAATTTACTTGGAACAATGATTGGATATGGATTGTATAAAATATTCAAGGCTGTAATTAGTAAGAAGTTTTCAAAAGGAATATTGTTATACCAGATACCTCTATTAGTTGCAGTTTTATCATTATCAGTTATATTTATTGCTTATAACAACAAAGAATATGGAAATTTTGTATATGACAATACTTCAAAACATAAGATGCCAGAAATCAAAACAGGCGATAATGTAATATTATCTTCAGAACAGAGCAGTGTTAATGTATATAAGACAAAAATAGCAACTCCCAATGAAACTAGAGAATATGCAGAAGAATTACTTGCAATTCAAAATAAAAAACTTGACGAAGACAGAATAGATTTATATAATGATGAGGCGTTTTATTGGAGTGATGACAATCCTACAATATTATTGGATATATCATATATTGGAGAAACTGTAGATTATACAAATTTTGACTATGATTTTGGGAATAAAGTAAAATATATGAAAAATGCTGATGAAGGAACTATAAGGGAGGCTGCAAAAAAGATAGGATTTAATATTCCAAAACAAGCAGATTTAGATATTAAACAAAATGACTATTTGTTCACTGTAAAAGACTATATAGAAGAAGATAAGTATTATAACGGCACAGTAAACTGTAGAATTACAGAGGATGGGATTATAAGTTCATTGCATTACATGGTAATAGAGGGAGATTTGTATAAATCAGAAAATATTATATCCTCTGAAGAAGCTTTTGAATTATTTAAGGAAGGAATATTTTACTATCCTTATGTTAACAGCAATGGCTTCTTAAATGAAAAAACAATAACTGTTAATGATATACGTCTTTCATATATGACAGATACAAAAGGATATATAAGACCTATATGGTGGATTTTTATTAATAACGATAAATACAGGGTAGTTATCCCAGCAATGCAAAAATAAAGTAAAATTAAGGGGATAAAAGTCCTGAACTGCGTAAAGCTCTAAGCAGAATATATTAGAAAAGATTATGATGGATTAAAACAGGCTGTAGTATTGCTAATGGATGGTGCGAGACTTTATGTGAATTTAAAAACATATCAAAATGACATGACGACTTTTAATGGAAGAGATGATATTTTAGCATTATTAATTCACTTGGGATATTTGGGCTTTGAAGGTGATGAGGAAGAAGGTCGAATTAATTCAGAAGAAGGAGAAGTTTTTATTCCTAATTGTGAGATAATGGAAGTTTTTAAAACATCAACAGAAGAAAATGAATGGGAAGGAACTTTTAAGACATTTGAATTATCCAAAGATTTGCTAAAAGCTACATGGGAAAAGAAAGAAGAAAAGATAGCTAAAATACTAGAACGTTTTCGTAATCAGACTGGCAATAATACTTATAATGATGAAGCAGCACTTAGTTACGCAATTCAGCTTGCATATTATGTAGCGCAAAAGTATTATACAACAGTGTTGGAATTAGATACTGGAAAGGGGTATGCCAATGTAGTGTATTTGCCAGCACCAAAGTATTCTGATAAACCTGCACTATTAATAGAATTAAAGTATGAAAAGAACGCAGATACAGCAATTGCACAGATAAAAAGACAGGAGTATCCAGAAAGATTATTGCATTATAAAGGAAATTTATTACTAATTGGAATAAATTATGATAAAGATGTTGATAGTAAAAGTCCGGATTTTAAACGTCATACATGTGTAATAGAAGAAGCATAAAGAAAAGAGTAACAGACTGACTAATAAATCTGTTACTCTTATTTTTATTCGTCCTTTGCGTCAGGGTCATATTCAAGAATATCCCCTGGCTGGCAGTTAAGGGCTTCACATATGGCTTCAAGGGTTGAAAAACGGATAGCACTGATTTTACCGGTTTTCATCTTGGAAAGATTAACATTAGAAACACCTACCTGGTCAGAAAGGTCCTTAAGGCTTATCTTTCTGTCAGCCATCATACGGTCTAAACGAAGAATTATCTTACCCATAGGCATCACCTATAATGTTTCATCTGATTCTCTCTGAAGCTCTTCACCATAACTGAAGATATAAGAGAGGAAGAGAAGTATCAGTGCTATAATAAAAGGTTCAAAGCCGATATTAATGTTATAGCCTATATGCTTAACAACAGAAGAGTCAAATAACTGCTCAATATTAAATGCTCTTAATTCAAAAATTGTAGTTACAATCTGTGCCACAGTTACAACAAGGTCACCTAAGAAAACAACAATGGCAAGCTTTTTTATCTTTGCAGCAGTACCTTTAGAAAAAGGATTGCCTTCTTTCATAGGAGCAATAATGTCACGTACGTTTTTCATAATAAACCAGGTAATAATAGATGAAACAAATAAACAAATAAGCATAACAACAATAAATGTTATTACATTAGAAGAACTAACTAAATCTTCCGCTTCTGGCTGTAACTCAAGATTAACTACACCAATTGTAAGAGTGTTCAGCCCAGAATCATCAGTATCAGCAATAATCTTATCACCTGCAACAAAGGCAAGTATTATAAAAATAATTGAAATAATCACTCCTGCAACCATGAACCCCTGAACAATCTTTAATATCCTGTCAATAATAGTAGCTGACTTAATAAATTTTTTGTTTTCCATAAAAATACATTCCTTTCATTAATTATTTAATGTTTATCGTTAACTTGTAATTATAATATACACCTTAAATTAATGCTTGTCAAGTATAAATTAATGAAAAACGATAATAAATTTATTAT
>JAILNW010000427.1 GCA_024691145.1 Lachnospiraceae bacterium | reverse complement strand
TAAATAATAGTGTTATCATGTTATTAGCATTATTATTTAATGTATTGGGAAATTTTATGGGGATTTATTTGGGCAGATGGTATAAATTGTAATTTATAATTATAGTTTTGATTTTGTGGGATTTTATTAGAAAGGAGTAGTTACTTTAGTAGTCGAATTTTTAGATAGTGTTATATTTTTCTTTTTTTACAGGAGAGCATTATAATATTAATTAAGAAGGAAGTTATTAGGTAGCGGATTAAGATGAAGGATTTATATTCGGTTAATGTTTCTTTTGATGATGGCGATAATATGGGATTCGAACATGATAATAATTACGGTTATACTAATGACGGCGTGGGCGGTCAAAAAACCGGCAGATATGGTTACGCAGGAGGTACCTCTTTGGACGATATGGAAGATTTTAAGTTAGAGGCCATGAGGGACGTATCAGATACTGTTGATAATCCTGTTATGGCAGATGATGTTAAAACTGAAGATGGTTTGAAGAAAGACGAAGTTTCAGAAGCTGCTGATAAGGCAGAAGATGAAAAGAAAGTTGAGGAACCATTATATTCAGGTGAGATAGAGAATAGCAACAACCGACTGGCTAAGTCTATATGTATAGGATTGGCTTTAGTTGGTGTGTTTTTAGTTATATTTGTATTATGGAGAATTAAACATAAACCTGTGACATCTTCACAGGATGCAACTGAAAATCTGGCTGAAGTTCCAGAGAATAAGAATGATGATGTTAATAAGAAAGCTAATATTGATGATTCTGCATGGCAGGCAAGAACGTGGTCTCCTGAGGAAACAGTTGCTCCTGAAGAAACACTTGATCCTGAAGCAACAGAATTGCCAGAAGAAGCTGAGGATAATGATGACACTAATACAAATAAGAATGTAGAAAAAAATAAAAACAATAATAATAATTCAAGTGGAAGCGGTTCATCTACTAACAACTCTACTAGTAGTAAACAAAATAATCAGAGCCAGTCTTCATCAGGTGGTTCATCAAGTAGCGGTGGAAGCACTTCCAATAATTCTTCATCAGGTTCAAGCGTAACTATTGATCCTAATGCTAAGAATTATGTACATGATAAACTTGCTTCTTCTGCATCTGAGGGAGTTATATTACATTGCTTTAACTGGTCATATAATACAATTAAAGCTAATTTAAGCGATATAGCAAAGGCCGGATATACAACAGTTCAGACTTCACCGGTACAGCAACCAAAGGATTTTGATGATGATCCAAGATGGACAGTTGTTAACGAACAATGGTGGAAATTATATCAGCCGGTTAGTTTTTCTATTGCAACTAATTCATGGATTGGTAATAAGAGTGAACTTAAGGCATTATGTACAGAAGCTGATAAATATGGTATTAAAGTTATTTGTGATATAGTTGTTAATCATCTTGGCAATGACAATGGTAATTCTGGTCAGCTGGATGATGAGGTTAAGAATAATGAACCTACAATTTATGGTAATTATAGCGCATATTTTCATAGCCATTATGATTTGAATGATTCAAGTATACTGAATGTAGTTCAGGGTGATATGGGAATGCCTGATCTTAATACAGGTAATTCTTATGTACAGGAAAGAGTAAGTTCTTTACTTGAGGAATGTGTTGAATGTGGTGTTGATGGTTTCAGATTTGATGCAGCCAAGCATATAGAAACAGCAGATGATGGTTCATATGCATCGAATTTCTGGAATACAGTACTTGGAGTTGCTAATAGTACTGCTTCAAAGAAAGGTATTAAATTATTTAACTATGGTGAGATTCTTGGAACACCAGGTACAGGAAGAAGCATTTCTTCATATACTAAGTTAGGATTAAGAGTAACTGACAGTAATACAAGTTCAAATATTTTATATGGTGTTAAGAATGCTAATGGAGGTTCTGCAGGAAGCAGTTCATATTCATCATCATTAGCTGCTTCCAATGTTGTACTTTGGGCAGAGTCACATGATAATTATATGGATGGTTCTACAAAAAGTATTTCACAGACAACAATTGATAAGACATATTGTATAGAAGCAGCAAGAAATGATGCAGTGTGCTTATATTTTGCAAGACCTGCTTCAAAGATGAGTATTGTAGGTTCAACTGCTTTTAAAGCAGATACTATTAAACATGCAAACTTTTTCCATAACTATTTTGCTGGTACTTCAGAGTATCTTAGCAACAAAGACAAGATAGTTTATGTTGAAAGATATAATTCGTCAAAGAATGGTGTTATGATAGTTAATCTTTCATCTGGAGGAAAGGATATATCAAATGTTCCTATGTATAAGATACCAGATGGGGATTATTTTGATAAGCTTACGGGAAACAGATTCCTTGTAAGAAACGGAAAACTTTCAGGTACTATAGGAAGTACAGGAATAGCAGTTGTATATTAATATGATTTTCAGGCCATGTTTATAAATTTAGAACATGGTCTTTTTATGTGTTGATATTGAAAGTGATATTTGGTATTATAGTATGTGTAGGTATAAATACAGAAAGGAGACCTTCTTAAGAAGGATAACATATATATGAATTCAAAATACAGTTTCTTAAGTCTATTTAGCAGTTTAATGTGGATAGTTTTTTTAATTTGTTCTTTTAGAATTAATGATACGCTTATCAGAAATTTATTTATTATTTTTGGAGTTCTTGCAATATTTGTACTTATGGAGCTTGCTTTTCTGTTTATTGGTGAAGATGGATATTTTAAAATCAGAGTCAGAGAATTTAAACAAACAAAGAAAAGTAATGAAAAAATAATAAGATTTTTAAGGATTATAGCAATACCCCTTGGTACAATTCTTGTAATAATTATATTTATGAATGTTACGTACCGTTTTTTTGAATTAATAAATGTTAAGATGGTTTGAGGCTTTTAACAGGAGGGATTTACATGAGGATAATTCATTGCGCAGATATCCATCTGGACAGTAAGATGGAGGCAAACTTGTCGAAGGAAAAGGCAAGGGAGAGAAATAATGAGATATTAATTACATTTCGTAATATGGTAGAGTATGCTAATTTGAATCAAATTGATGCTATTATAATAGCAGGTGATTTATTTGATACAAAGAATGTTTCTGCTTTAACAAAAAATATGTTAAGGGATATTATTGTATCTAATAATAATATTGAATTTTTATATTTAAAGGGAAATCATGATAAGGCAAGCTTTTTTGATGACTGTGAATATTTGCCTGATAACCTTAAGATGTTTAATGAAGAATGGACTTATTATAATTATGGAGATGTTTGTATAGGGGGAATTCTCCTTAATAATAATGACAGAATGATATATAATGAGCTAACCCTTAATGAGAATATGTTTAATATTGTTGTTATGCATGGTCAGACATTAAAGTATATTAATGATGATATAACAGACACAATTAATATACCAGAACTTAAGAATAAGAATATTGATTACCTTGCGTTAGGACATATACATAGTTATATTGAAGAAAGGCTTGATGACAGAGGAATATATTGTTATAGCGGATGCCTTGAGGGAAGAGGATTTGATGAATGCGGACCTAAGGGCTTTGTTGTGCTGGATATTGATAATCATAAGCTTAATACTACTTTTGTTAAGTTTTCAAAGAGAGATCTTAGTATTATTGAAGCAGATATTACTAATTGTACCACAACAATGGAAGCTGAAGGGGCAATTGAAAGAGCAATTGAAAATATAAGTAAGGATGATCTCGTTAAGATATATCTTACTGGAGAAGTAAGTATAGATGCTGAGATTGATACAGATTTTCTGAATGACAGATTTGGAAATATATTTTATTATGCAAAGATTTATAATAAATCTACTCTCGCGATTAATTATAAAGATTATATGAATGATATATCTTTGAAGGGAGAATTTATTAGAATGGTACTTAATTCTGAACTTTCAAAGGATGAAAAGGATCAGATTATACTACATGGACTTAAAGCTTTGACAGGGGAGGAATTAGTTTGAGATTATTAAGATGTTACGTTGAGAATTTTGGAGGAATATCTGATTTTGAATACGACTTTTCAAAAAATTTAAATATAATAAATGAAGAAAATGGCTGGGGAAAGACAACCTTTGCTGTATTTATAAAATCCATGTTTTATGGCATGGAAACTTCTACAAAGAGAAAAATTGATGAGAATGAAAGAAAGAAGTATACACCATGGAATGGTCAAAGATTTGGAGGAAATATTGAATTTGAAGTAAATGGTAATGAATACAGAGTTGAACGTTACTTTGGAAAAAGGGACAGGGACGATTACTTTGCTTTAATTAATTTAAAA
Organism: Lachnospiraceae bacterium; assembly: GCA_024691145.1. Classification (GTDB taxonomy): domain Bacteria; phylum Bacillota; class Clostridia; order Lachnospirales; family Lachnospiraceae; genus JAILNW01. Next base: position 2,656 of record JAILNW010000427.1, on the reverse strand, counting down.
ACAAATCTTGAAAGCGATGATTTTACTGAGAATCTTGGTGAAGAAATTTTCAAAATAGATAAAGAAGCCTTTGAAAGAAGTATTTATATTCCACAGCAGAAGATTAGTGTGGAAACTAATGACAGTTTAAGTGCCAAACTAACTAATATAATGGAATCTGATTATGATATAAATAGATTTGAGAATGCCATTGCACGACTTGATGATGCTTCAAAAGTGTTTAAAAAGAAAAAGGGTGATAAAGGAAGACTGTTTGATCTTGAGGAAGAGGTTAAATTTACAAAGCGTGAATTAGAAGACTGTAAATCCTATGAGAAATCCTATGAAGAACTTGAAGAAATGGTAAAAAAACAGTCTAAAGCAAGGGAAAATCTTAGCGGAATATTAGAAAAGATAGAAGATAATATAAAAAATGTTGCTTCATTTGCTGAAAATAATGCAAAGAAAGCTTATTATGACCAGCTCTGCACAGAGTTTATAGAAAAGGATAAATTGCTTCAGGAAGCTGAAGATTTCTTTAAAAACGGAACTCCTGAAATTAGTGAGGTTATATCCTATGAAGAAAAGGCAAAGCAGCTTGCTTCATATAGAATTGCTCTTATGCAGAGTGTTGTTAGTAATGATGAAAGAAATGAATATGAAGATTTAAAGAATGTGTTTTCTAATGGCATCCCAGAGGATAGCAAATTTTTAGAATGTGAAGCTGCAATAGACAGAATATCAAAGCTTGATGGTGATATAAAGGCTCATTCCCTTACAACTGAGGAAGAAAGAGAATATAATTCTCTTAATTACATATTTGCAAGGGAAGGGGATTTTCAAAGGGTTATTGATGATAACACAGACAAGTATAAGAGATATGTTGATATTGGAGCTGAAATTGAAAGGGAAAACAGCAGTTTAATAGGCCTGGAATCATGGCGTGATAATAATGCCAAAGATGAAGAACGTGCCATACCTATAACAAGACTTGAAATATATATTGCCCTTACTGGTGTAATTGCCATGATTATCGGTATTATTTTAATGGCATCAAAATCACCGAAAGCAGGGTCAATATTTATAGGTATTTCAATATCAGCGTTATCTGCCTTGGTGCTTGTATATACTAGAAGAAGATGGGTTTCTCCAGAACTTGAGGAACTGATTGCTAAAAATGAAGAGGATATACTTAATACAAGAAGAAATATAAATAATCTTGAAATTGAGAAGAAAACAATAAGCAATGAACTTTCTGATTTTGCAGATAAGTTTCAAGAAAGTACTAAGATGAACTATATGATGGGATCACTTTCCTCTATATCATCAAAGTATGATAATTATCTTAATGTTGCAAATAAGAAAAGATTTAATGATTCCAAGTTAACTGGTCTTCTTGGTGAATTTGAGAAAAATGTTAACATTGTAGAAGGACTTATTGACAAATATGCTGACAAAATCGGTTATGTAAAGGATGAGAATGAAGGATATATAAGAAAAGATGTTATCAATAATTCGGATACAAAGAAAATAGATAACAAATTTGGAAAGAAATATAACCTTTGGAAGAATAATAAAGATTCCATAAAGGACATGAAATGGCGTGATGTGCTACGTGTAATAAAGGATAAAAAGGATAGATTTGTTAAACTAAACAATCGTGTGGATGAATATGAAAGAAATTATAATCTTATGAATTCTTTAGAACCTGAGATAGGTTTATTTGTAAGAAAGTATTTTGATAATATTAATCCAAATGCTTATGAAGATTATTTAACAACAATCAAAAACAAGCTAAATGACATGAAGAAGGTTGAGACTGACCACCATACATTATATGAGAAACTTAACAAATTTAAGCAGGAAAATGATATGGATAAGCTTATGGCAAATCCTGATAATTTTGCTTCTATGGAGGAACTTCAGGCTGAAAGAAACAGAATACTTGCACAGATGAATCAGGTAAGAGATGATTATGATATATTAAAGAACAGATATAATGAGTATGGTGATATTGTTGCTAAAAGGCCGGAATTAGAGACACAGTTAGAAAGAGCAAAGAACAATCTTAGTGAAGCAGAGCATAAGTATGATATATTAATAAAGACAAAGTCATTTTTAGAAAAAGCAAAGGAAGAATTCTCAGCAAGATATCTTACAGGCTTAAATAATGGTTTTGTAAAATACGTTAAGATTCTTAGTGGCGAATTCCCAGAGGGAGATATGACTAAGCAGTGCTTGAAGTCTGCATCACTTGATACATCTCTTAATGTACATATTAAGGCATATGGAACAACAAAGAGCGTAGAATATTTAAGTACAGGAAGCAGGGATTTGCTTGGAATATGTTCAAGACTTGCCCTTGTTGATGCAATGTATGAAGGAGAAAAGCCTTTTATCATACTTGATGATCCATTTGTTAATCTCGATGAGGAAAAGATTTTGAATGCTTTAATATTTTTAGAACAAATTTCTTCAGATTATCAGATAATATACTTCGCTTGCCATCCAAGCAGAGTTGTTTAATGATGAAAAAATGTAATAAAGGTCGTATGTGTTATGTTTATTATGATGGTAAAACGGCACATTACGACCTTTAATTTTGTCAAATATACCAAAGAAATACGGAAACGCTAAGAATTGTTTTTGTAAATATAGATAAATAGACACTTTGTTT
>JAILNW010000413.1 GCA_024691145.1 Lachnospiraceae bacterium | reverse complement strand
AGGGTAAGTAGGTAATCAAGAAAAATCATAAAATTTTTTATAAATCTTAATGACGGGCAATCTTTATTTTATATAAAATATATGTTATAATGTTATATATTTTATCAATAAGGGGGTTTTCTAGTGGCATATAGTGAAGTAATTAAGGATTTTAATCGTATTCGCAGTTATATAAGGGAGTTTTATGTGTACGGTTTTAAAACAAGAGAAGAATATAATCAGAAAAGCAGCCGCTCTTATGATAATGAACGAAGAAGGCTTGAAAGCTGGCTAGGAGACCATATACAGTTCAGACAGACTGCTGATGGAAAGAATGTTTTTTTATCAATAGACAGTAGAAAATCACGCTATAATCCCCTTTATAAAACATGGAAGACAAAAAGTTTTACAGATGGAGACATTACACTTCATTTTATTCTTATGGATATACTGTCAATGGCAGAAGAGCCTTTAGGAATAGGCGATATAACAACTCTTGTTGATGAATATCTTTACGAGTTTAATGAACCAAGAAGTTTTGATGAATCTACGGTAAGAAAGAAAATAAAGGAATATGTAAATGAGGGAATTATTGTAGCAGAGAAGAAAGGAAAGACATTATATTATTCCATTGGGGATATGAAGAGCTTCGATGATAATAATGTACTGGACTTTTTTTCAGAAATAGCTCCCTGTGGTGTTATAGGTTCTTTTATACTTGATAAGAAAGAGAAACATGAAAGTATCTTTGCGTTTAAGCATCATTATATTACCGGAGCTATGGACAGTGACATACTTTGTTCTTTATTTATTGCCATGGAGGAAAAGAGAGAGGTAATACTTGAACTTAAGAATAATAAACCACTTGTTGTGCCTTTAAGAATAATGCTCAGTGTCCAAAGCGGAAGACAGTATGTTATGGTTTATATTCCGAAGTTTAAAAGGGTTACATCCTACAGACTTGATGGCATTAAATCTGTAAAGGCTGGTAATGTAAATGAGGAATATGACAAGTGGAATGACGTTTTAGATGGTATGTTATCCCATATGTGGGGAGTAAGTACACAAGGGTGTTCAAATGAAAGAATAGAGCATATTGAGTTTAATGTTCATTATGAAGATGATGAACAGTATATACATAACAGGCTTGAGAGAGAAAAACGTTGTGGTACTGTTGAGAAGACAGATAATAATACAAGCAGATTTTATGCTGATGTTTATGACTCCTGTGAATTGTTAACGTGGATTCGTACATTTATCTGTCGTATTACAGATTTTCATTGTACCAATGATTTTGTAGAGAAGAGATTTTATTATGATCTTTACAGTATGTACAATATGTATGATATTGAGGACGGTGGACAGGAATGATTTTTAGCGAATTATACAGTGCCTATTACAATGCTGTTGCGGCTATTATTAATGAAGCCATTGATAAACCGGTAAACAGAAATGATATAAGGCGAATAGTAGAAGAACATGCTTTTAATGAGAGTATTTTAAATATTGAACCTGCATTAATGGAGGAAAGATGGCAGCTCTTAAAAGAGGATGGGACAACAGTTATTAATAATAAACCTGTTATGCCATTGACTGAAATACAGAAAAGGTGGATCAGGGCTATATGTATTGATCCAAGAATTAAATTATTTTTAGATGATGCAGATAATATATTTCCTGATGTGAAACCACTGTTTACGCCTGAAAGTTATATTATTTTTGATAAATATTGTGATGGTGATGATTATACTGATAAGAATTATATAGAAAACTTCAGATTTATCCTGGATGCCATAAAAAACAGGTATGTAATTAGTGTTGTTATGGAAAACAGATATGGAATGTTTGTAAGAGAGCGATTTTTACCAACTCATATGGAATATTCTGAAAAGGATGATAAGTTCAGGGTTATTGGAAATACAAAAAGAGGAAAGTCTATAGTAAATATTGGACGTGTACTTAAGTGCAGTAAGGAAGATTTGAACCCGGAGGATTATATTAATGCAAAACTTAAACCTTGGGAAAGTAAGGTTGTATTTGAACTTCATGATGTCAGAAATGCACTTGACAGGGTACTTCTTCATTTTGCACATTTTGAAAAGGAAGTAGAAAAGATAGATGATGAGTATTATAAAGTAAGTGTGAGTTATAATAAGGCCGATGAAACAGAAATGGTTATTCGTATATTGTCTTTTGGACCTATGATAAAGGTTACAGAACCTGAGAGCTTTATAAAGCTTATAAGAACACGACTTATAAAACAGAAAAAAATCAATCTAAAAAGAAAAGACGAGGCATAAAACCTCGTCTTTTAATATATCTATTAGTTAATAGTTCTCTTTACATATGTTGTATGTAAGCAGTGATGAGCTTTCTCACTTCCTGGTTTCTCGAAGTATTCTTCATATAACTTCTTGATTGACTCATTCTCATGAGATTTTCTTACAACGCTTGCTGCATCCTGATCGTAAAGTGCTTTAGCACGTTTCTCTCTGTAATCAGTAAAGTTACGAACTTTAGCAGGAACCTGAGGCTGTCCGCCACCGTTGATACATCCGCCAGGACAAGCCATAATCTCTATAAAGTGATAATCAGCTTCTCCGCTCTGTACCTTGTTAAGTAACTCTCTTGCATTACCAAGACCAGAAGCAACTGCAACTTTAACATTAAGACCAGCAACATCATAAGAAGCTTCCTTAATTCCCTGCATACCTCTTACGTCTGTAAAGTCAAGGCTTGCTAATTCTTCGCCAGTTAATGTTTCAACAGCTGTTCTAAGAGCTGCCTCCATAACACCACCTGTAGCACCGAAGATAACAGCAGCACCAGTTGACTCTCCAAGAGGACTGTCAAATTCACCATCTTCAAGGTCATTGAATTCAATACCATAACGGTTAATTAATCTTGCAAGTTCTCTTGTTGTAAGTGCGATATCAACATCAGGAACACCTGCAGCTGACTGATCTTCACGTCCAACTTCGAATTTCTTGGCTGTACAAGGCATAACGCTTACAGAAACAATATTCTTAGGATCAATTCCCATCTTCTCTGCGTAGTATGTTTTAATAACAGCACCAAGCATCTGCTGAGGTGACTTACAGCTTGAAAGATTCTCAGTCATATCTGGGAAGTAATGCTCGCAGAACTTAATCCATCCTGGTGAACAAGAAGTAATAAGTGGAAGTTTTCCACCGTTCTGTACACGATCAAGGAATTCATGAGCTTCTTCCATGATTGTTAAGTCAGCTGAGAAATCAGTATCAAATACTTTATCAAATCCAATCTTCTTAAGAGCTGTTACCATCTTGCCCTGAACGTTAGTTCCGATTGGTAAACCAAACTCTTCACCAAGTGCTGCACGAACAGCTGGAGCTGTCTGAACAACAACATACTTTTCTGGATCTGAAAGAGCTGCAATAACATCATCTGTGAAGTCTTTCTCATAAATAGCACCTGTAGGACAAACTGCTATACACTGTCCGCAAGATACACAGCTTGTCTCACCAAGTCCCATATCAAAAGCACTTGTAAGAACTGTGTTAAATCCACGCTCGTTAGCACCAATAACACCTACACCCTGAACGTTAGCACAGATAGCTGCACAACGTCTGCAAAGGATACACTTGCTGTTATCACGAATCATGTGAGCTGCTGAACAGTCAAGTTCTGCATTGTCTTCAACAGTCTTAGAACCATCATATAATCCATCATCATCAATTTTGTAATCTTTACAAAGCTTCTGTAATTCACAATTACCACTTCTTACACATGAAAGACACTTTCTGTTGTGGTTTGAAAGAATTAACTGTAAAGTTTTCTTTCTTGAGTTAATAACCTTAGGAGTGTTAGTATATACTTCCATTCCTTCAAAAATAGGATAAACACATGAAGCAACAAGGCTTCTTGCACCCTTAACTTCAACTACACATATACGGCATGCACCGATTTCGTTAATATCTTTTAAGAAGCAAAGTGTAGGTATATCGATATTAGCTAATCTGGCTGCCTCAAGAATAGTTGAGCCCTTTGGTGCCTGAACATCAGCACCGTTAATTTTAATATTAATCATTTCCATTATTGGCATCCTCCTTTACTTCTTGCTAATTGCACCAAACTTACATGTATCCATACAAGCACCACACTTAACGCACTTGTCACTATTGATAACATGAGGGTTCTTAACTGTTCCTTCAATTGCACCAGCAGGACACTGTCTAGCACACATAGTACATCCTCTACACTTCTCAGGATCGATTTCATATCTGAGGAGTGACTTACATACTCCAGCTGGACACTTCTTATCAACAACGTGAGCTATATACTCATCCTTGAAATAACGTAATGTTGATAATACAGGGTTTGGTGCAGTCTGTCCAAGACCGCAAAGTGAGTTTTCTTTAATGTAGTAGCAAAGTTCTTCAAGTTTATCAAGGTCTTCAAGAGTTCCCTGTCCCTTAGTAATCTTGTCAAGAATCTCGTATAATCTCTTAGTACCGATACGACATGGAGTACACTTACCACATGACTCATCAACTGTAAACTCAAGGAAGAACTTAGCGATATCAACCATACAGTTGTCTTCGTCCATAACGATAAGTCCGCCTGAACCCATCATAGAGCCGATTGCAATAAGGTTATCATAATCAATTGGTACATCAAAATGCTCTGCAGGGATACATCCGCCTGAAGGTCCACCTGTCTGAGCTGCTTTGAACTTCTTGCCATTAGGGATACCGCCACCGATATCTTCGATAACTTCTCTTAATGTTGTTCCCATAGGAACTTCAACAAGTCCAGTGTTGTTGATCTTACCACCTAAAGCGAATACCTTAGTTCCCTTTGACTTCTCAGTACCCATAGAAGCGAACCACTCGGCACCATTAAGAATAATCTGAGGAATATTAGCGTAAGTCTCAACGTTATTAAGAATAGTTGGTTTCATGAACAAACCTTTCTCTGCTGGGAAAGGAGGACGTGGACGAGGCTCACCTCTGTTACCTTCGATAGAAGTCATAAGAGCTGTCTCTTCACCACATACGAATGCTCCTGCACCAAGTCTTAAATCTATATCAAATGAAAAATCTGTTCCGAAGATGTTCTCTCCTAACATGCCTTTCTCTCTTGCCTGGCTAATGGCAATATTTAAACGATCTACGGCGATAGGGTACTCGGCACGAACATAGATATAACCCTGGCTTGCGCCGATTGCATAGCCTGCAATTGCCATAGCTTCAAGTACAACGTGTGGATCTCCTTCAAGAACTGAACGGTCCATGAATGCACCTGGATCACCTTCGTCAGCGTTACAGCAAACATACTTCTGACCACCTTTTACAAGGTCTTTAGCAAGCTGCCACTTACGTCCAGTAGGGAATCCACCGCCACCACGGCCACGAAGACCACTGTCAAGGATACACTTGATAACATCGTCCTGAGACATAGTAGTAAGAACTTTATTAAGTGCTTCGTATCCACGAGTTCCTATGTACTCATCGATGCACTCTGGATTAATCTTACCACAGTTACGAAGTGCGATTCTGTGCTGCTTTTTATAGAATGGAGTCTGGCTAAGCGGAGTAATATCTCCAGCTTCATTAACCATCTCTGGATATAAGAATTCTTTAATAATGTTGCCATTGATAAGATGTTCAGAAACAACTCTGTCAATCTTGTCAACAGACATCTTTGAATAGAAAACAGCACCAGGATATATAATCATGATAGGACCAAGTGCACAAAGTCCATGACATCCTGTCTTTACAACCTTAACATCGTTAGTAAGGTTATTTGCTTCTAATTCGGCATTAAGTTTATTAATAATATCAATGCTTCCTGAAGAAGTACAGCCTGTACCACCACAAACTAGAACATGATATTTGTAATCATCGGCAAAATCATTAGTTTCCTGTCTGAAACCAACAGTTTTTTCCATCTCTTCTCTAATTGCATTTAATTCTGCTAGAGTTTTCATAGTCTGGTTCTCCTCCTCGTTATTATTCATATTTTGCTAAAATACCACTGATCTCATCTGGTGTAAGGCGGCCATAAACCTCATCATTAACAGTCATAACAGGTGCAAGACCACAAGCACCTATACAACGACATGCCTCAAGTGAGAACTTTCCGTCAGCTGTACATCCACCATTGTCAATGCCAAGAATCTCCTGAAGTTTTGCAAATATATCTCCAGAACCCTTAACATAGCATGCTGTACCAAGACAGACAGAAATGTTGTATTTTCCCTTTGGATTCAATGAAAACTGTGAGTAGAAAGTAACTACTCCATAAACTTTCTCTAATGGAATATTTAATTCATTAGAAATTATGGTCTGAACTTCAATTGGAAGATAACCATAAATGTCCTGTGCTTTTTGAAGAATAGGCATAAGGCAACCCTGTTCATCTCTTAAGCTGTTAATTACTTCAAGAAGCTTTGCTTCCTGTTCTGGTGTTCCTGAAAATGGAACTGAGCATTTCGTTGAACTCATCTTTCAACCTCCCTGAATTAGTTTTTTGTTATTTATATAGTTAAACGTCACGAGTGATAATTGTTAAAAGCATAACAATCATTTATAAACTCCCCTGCGCTAACTAAAGATTCTGACAATTCTTTAATATAAAAACCAAAACCCAAAAGAACATGCCAATTACTATATATTTTATCATATTTGTTGAAAAAAATCTACAATATAAATGGTACAAAAAAAGGTACATAACCTAAAAGGGAAGTTGTTTTAAAAAAAGTACAAAAACTATTCTGCAACTGTATTAAAAAAGTTATTATTAATATAAAAATATGTTTTTGAATTATAGTAATATTTTATTATCAATGCTGATTTTGTAGTACATTTACGGCAGCCATCATTAGTGTATGCTAAAGAGTAGTTTATATTAAAACCTTTATTATTAGCAGTTTTGTTGATTTGTGAGAATAATACATCCTCATTATCGATTGTAAATGAAGTAAATTCAAAAAAATCAGAAGGAATAATGGAAACAATAACTGCTTCATCACAATTAGTTGAAATTTGGGAAGTATATTGTTTTCCATTGCATGTGAAATAATCTGATTCATCATCTGAAATATTATTAATTTCAATATTTGAATTATCAACAATATATTTGTGATTGTTTGTAAGATAGGATGTATTAAATAACTTAAAATTAGGTGTTTCATAAAAGTATTCAACACCATTTATTAACAGGTTGATGCCTGTAATAGCACAATTATAACCTGTGATATCATCTTTTTTGCTGCTGATTTTAAGATTAAAATTATACGAAAAGTAATCTGATTCCTTTGAAAGACTATCAGAATTAAAAGTCAGGTCACAATTTACAAAGTTGTTTACAAGACCTTCAAAAGACACATATTCAAGTGTGTTTATCTTATAAGGTGAAATAAGTGGAAATTCAAGTATTGTATATTCATTATCAAATACGCACTGGTCATAACAAACCAGGTTGCCTCCCTCGAAAGTATTGCACGCGTAAGATTCAAGGGCTGAAGTGTTACTTAAGTAAGTAACAGACATGGCTGTAAAAAACAAAAGTACGATGGCCCATTTTTTGCTAAAGTAATTCTTCATGATGTCCTCCTGTGTCGTTTATTACTCACAAAGAATATAATATAGAATTTTTCGGCTGTTGTCAATAGAAATTTCCAAATTATGGGAATTATAGGAATTGAAAAATGTAAATAACTTGAAATATATTCATAAAAATGTTATAATGAATCTATCAGTGGGTTAAGTATGGCTAAATTATGAGGAAAGGAGAAACCACGTTAGTACGTGGTTGGATGCTGGATATTAGCATTTTTACTATACGTAATGAAGAATTTTAGTAATTATAAAGATTTCGATATGAAAGAGAATTTGGCTTTTGAGTCAAAGTGTATACATGGAGGTTTAGGACACGAGCCTATAACAGGTGCCGTAAGTTTTCCGATATACCAGACCGCCACATTTAGACATAAGGGACTTGGTGAATCTACAGGATATGATTATTCAAGAGTTCTTAATCCTACAAGACAGGAACTTGAGAGAACCATGGCTATTCTGGAGCATGGAACAGATGGATTTGCCTTTTCAAGCGGACAGGCAGCTAATATGGCATTGTTTACACTTCTTAATCCGGGAGATAAGGTTATTCTTTCAGATGATATATATGGAGGAACATTCAGAATAGGCAATGACATATTCGAAAGATATGGGGCAAAGTTTGAATATGTTGATATGTCAGATATTGAGAATCTTAAGAAGGCAATTACACCTGATACAAGGATGGTATTTATAGAGACACCAACCAATCCTATGATGAAGGTAACTGACATAAAGGCAGCAGTTGAGGTGGCAAAGACAGTTGATGCTATTGTTGTAGTTGATAATACATTTTTAACACCATATTTCCAGAGACCTCTTGAATTAGGTGCTGATATGGTTGTCCATAGTGGAACTAAGTTTATTGGTGGACATAATGATACAATAGCTGGTATTGCGGTAACCAATAGAAAAGATCTTGCAGAACATATGTTTGGACAGCAGAAGACTCATGGTAATGGTCTTGCTTCACTTGATTCATGGCTTCTCATTAGAGGACTTAAGACTCTTCCTCTTCGCATGAAAAAACATGATGAGAATGGAAGAATTGTGGCTGACTGGTTGAGAACACAGAAGAAAGTTACTAAGGTATTTTACGTTGGCTTTGAAGACCACAAGGGATATGAGATTTCAAAGAAACAGTCAACTGGCTTTGGAAGTATGATTTCGTTTAATGTGGATTCTTTTGAAACAGTTCAGAAGATTCTTAAGAGAGTTGATATGGTTATGTTTGCTGAAAGTCTGGGTGGTACAGAAACTCTTATTACTTATCCAAGAACTCAGACACATGAATCCATACCAGAGGATATTCGTCAGAAACTTGGAATTACTGAGACGTTTTTAAGATTGTCTGTAGGTTTAGAGGACGTTAATGACATTATAAGAGATCTTGATCAGGCAATTAATGGATAATAAATATACTGAACAGGGACCAGATAATCTGGTCCCTGTTTTTGGTAACACCAAAGTAACATTTTTATCAATTTGATAGCAATATATCAATAAAGACTTGACATGGGTATGGTTAGTATGATAAAACAATATTAGGTAGATTTCATTTTAGGAAGTTCTTTATATAGTTGAAAGGGGATTAATATGAATAGTATGGGTAATTCTATGGCAGATTTGAATGGGTTTGATTTAAATAAAACAGAAAGCAGTATGGATGTGAATAGCACAGTTCGTCCGGAAATCTTTAATAAAAAGGAAACGAACTCATTTCAGCCATCTTTTAATGATAATGAATTTGTAAAGTCTGGAAGTGTAAAAATCAGCAGTGTATATGATAATACATCAAGTGATAAACAGTCCGTGTTTTCACAGACTGTTAAGGACGATTTTATTCCACAGCAGGACATTGTTGATGCAGATAATTCTGTCAGAGAGTATACTAAGATTGTTCAGACAACTACAGAAGACAATATAAAGGGCAATAATGTAGGTTTTGGAGTTGTAGGTGACAGCAATATTGCTGTTATGACTAAGAAAGAAGGAGAGTCATTTACTGAGACTTATTCTTCGGATGAAGCAGATACTGATGAGATTGATGAGAAAGAAGCAAAGAGAATGAAACCATTGCCAGTATGGAGATGGTGCTTTAGCCTTATTGGACTTTCAATACCAGTTCTTAATGTATTGCTTATTCTTATTTGGGCTATATTTAAGACTAACAAATCAAGACAGAATATGGCAAGAGCTATGATATTACTTACGTTTATTATATGTGGTGCGGCAGCACTGATAATCTATCTGACAGGCGCAGTTGATATTGTGACAAGCACAGTGACAGATTACATTAATGGAGTTGATACTAGTGCTTACATGGATATGATTAAGTAATTATCCTTTGTGCAAGGCATAATTACCAGTTAGGGGGTTGATCCGGTTGGGTAATAATAGATCACTTGATAATTTTTGGAATAATTCAGGTGGTACTACTAGCAATAATGGTTATAATAACCAGACAGTACAGAATACATATGGAGGCACAACGCAGGTTGGTTTTAACACTGCAGGAAATCAGACATCATATGATACTCCGGGTGTTACAACACAGTATACAGGCTATGGATATAGCGATACTAATGGTACTAATACCGGGTTGTCTTCTGTACTTGGGAATACATCATACGTGACGAATGATATGGCTGAGGAACCACACCTTACAGTTGGTCAGTGGATTTTAACATGGATGGTATTAGTTATACCAGTGGTTAACTTTATTATGCTTATTTACTGGTCATTTAAGGATACTAATCCGACCCGTAAGACATTTGCAAGAGGTACGATTTTCTGGGTACTTGTTATGATAACACTATCATTAGTGTTTATGGTTGTTTTTTATGATACATTTAATTATGCAACATTTTTTGAAAAACAGTTCAAGGTAATAAGATATGCAATAAAAAAGATTTCAGGTTCGAATTAGAAGATTGGGTCCATGTCCATTTTGGATATGGACCATAATTATGTATTTACATATCGGAAAAAAACACATATAATAATATAGAGTGATTTATTGAAAGGAGTACTTAGTAGTATGAATTATACAGATAATATATTGGATCTTATAGGCAATACACCTATGCTTAGTTTGAAGAAGACTACAGGTCTTAATATTTTTGCAAAGGCAGAATTTCTTAATCCTGGAGGAAGTATTAAGGACAGAGTAGCAAAGAACATGCTTCTTGATGCAATTAATTCTGGAAAGTTAAAACCAGGAATGACAATTGTTGAACCTACTTCTGGTAATACAGGTATAGGACTTGCACTTGCAGGTGTACGTATGGGTTACGAGGTAATTATCGTTATGCCTGAGAATATGAGTGAAGAGAGAAAAAAGATTATCAGATCTCTTGGAGCAAAGCTTGAACTTACGCCGGCTGAATTAAGTATTGGAGGTTCTGTTGACAGAGCTAATGAGATAGCAGCAGACAGGGAGAAGTTTTTTGTTCCTCAGCAGTTCGAAAATAAGGCTAATCCGGATATACATTATAAAACTACAGCAGTTGAGATGTACAACCAGTTAGATGGCAATATAGATATCTTTGTTTCAGGACTTGGAAGCGGAGGAACTCTTCAGGGAATAGGAAAGTATCTTAAAGAAAAGAATCCGAATATCAAAGTTGTTGCTGTTGAACCTAAAAATGTTTCTGCACTTTTGGGAGATGAGCCAGGACTTCATAGCATTCAGGGAATTGGAGACGGATTTATTCCGGCAGTTCTTGATACAAGTCTTATAGATGATATAGTTGAAGTTACTGACGAAGACGCCATAAGCACAACCAGAGAACTTGCAAGTGTTCAGGGACTTCTTTGTGGAACTTCTTCTGGAGCCAACATATGGGCAAGTAAGTTTATAACAGAAAAGTATGGAAAGGACAAGACTGTTGTTACAGTTCTTCCAGACAGAATTGAAAGATATTTCAGCACAGGACTTATATAATAGGGAATAAAGGTACTGCTCAACAGAGTGGTGCCTTTTGTTTTTTAATTAAAACAATAATAATGTTGACTTCTTCATTTTTTTCTAGTAGAATGTTTCTCGTACGACGATGATATCTAAAAATTCATAAGTAGAATTCCTACACAATTCCTATAATATAGCAATTAGTGAAAGGGTTATCTATTGGATAATAAAAAGTGGTTTTTTATGAAGAATAAATTAATATTGGTTTTATTATTATGCCTGTTTATTGTTATGCCGGAAAGAGAAGCTTTTGCCGGAACAGGTTTGTTTGCGTATTATAAAGACAAGAAAGAAACATATACAAAGAATTCCCAGCCAGAATTAATTGGTCTTTCTGGAACTGGAATTGGAGCAGATGGTACATATCCCACTAGAAAAGGAGTTATTCTTGTAACTCAAAGTGGGTCTGTTGGAAAAGTGTTAGGACATGCGGCAATTGTATATTCTGCAAGTACAGTAGTGGAATCATTGCCTAAAGGAGTAGTGCTTGGTAATAATGACTGGAATTTAACAAAAAGTAATGTGGCGGCAGTTACTGTGAAAAATACTACAGTTTCTCAGGACAGAACAATCGCCAATTACTGTTATGGCAAGATTGGTGCCAGATATAATTATAATTATTATGATATGGCATCAAGAAAATTGTTTTACTGCTCACATTTAGTATGGGCAGGTTATAAGGATGTGTATGGCATAGACCTTAATACATCTGCATATGATACATTAACAAAGAAAGCTATAGGTCCGTTTGAATTTGTTAGGGAATCTGGTAAACAGATATTTCCTGTATATTTTAAAAACTGGACAAAGCAGGATGTAACAAAGTAACAAAACAGGGAAAAGTGTAGTGACAGGTATCATCGTTGCTACACTAAAACCACAGAAAGGAAAAACTATGAAAAAGAAGATATATTTTATGATTATTTTAATTATGGCAGCTTTGCTGTCTGGATGTAAGAAGAATATGGATTTTCCACAGAATTTTAATCTAGGAATTATTGAAACAGCTGGAGAAACAAAAGATACCAGCATAACACTTTACAATGATGATATGGAAGAATGCGGTAATATTGATATAAAAAAAGGAAATGTATGCTCATTAAGCAGTTATGCAAAGATTGCTGGAAACAACGTATTTATGCTGCCGGCAGGCAGAACTGGAAAGTCTGATGAAGATGGTATTATAAGCATGGATAGGAAAACAGGTGTAGTAACTGAGTATAATATGGGAGAAAACAGGTTATTTGATTTTGTTGTGGATAAGGATAATATTTATGGTATAAGTGCCAAAGATATCAACAAAAGCACGCTTATTATATATGGAATTAGTGATGGAAACATTACATATAAGGAGTTTGATGATATTACGATTAATAGAATATTTAATGATGAAGACAGGATAATTCTTTGTGGTTTTTCATATAAATCAGAATATTTGCTGTCTAAGATGATTTTTATTAATAAATTTGATTATAATATAGAGAAGGAAATGGATATAACTGCATTTGGTATAAGCGTAAATGATGTACTTCGTAAAGAAAATGGATATTATATTGCTTTTTCAACAAAGAAAGGTGAAGATGGAATGTCGGAAGAAATGGCGGACTCTGTTGCATATATGGAAAATGAGCGTATAATTAGTATAAGGACAAATGAGGTTATATCACAGATTTTTAATTATAATAATGAAATATATCTGATTTGCTATAATAAGCTTAATGATGAGGGAAATGCAATTATAAAACTTGGTGAGAATATGAAACAGCGAAAGATATTTGTAAGTGATAAAATAAGACAATCAGATATACGTGATAATAACATGTATGTATTGGGTGAGAAAAAATTAATTGTACTGGATCTTGATAATAATTTTAAAAAACAAAGGGAAATACAGATAGAACACAGATTAGATAATGAAGATTCTTATGTATCAGGGTTCTTTGTTAATTAATGGAATTATAAGTAAATAATATCCAAATTCGTGTTTAATTTGTGTTTAAACTATTAAAATTTCATTAATCGCAACAAACTAGTATAATTTTTTCGGAAAATGTGATAAACTGTATGTGGAAGACTGGATTTTATGGAGGACTTTATGAAATTTATACATACTTCAGATATACATCTTGCAAAGGTAGTTGATAAGGATTATAAGTGGACATTAGAAAGAGGAAAAGAGTTTTATAAGACTTTTTGTGATATAATTAATATATGTAACGTTGAAGGCGTGGATTTGTTACTTATAAGTGGTAATTTATTCGATAAACAGCCGACTGTTGCAGAGCTGAATGATGTTAATGATGTTTTTAAAAGACTGGTTAAGACGAAAGTTTGTTTAATTGCGGGACAGAATGATATGCTGATTGCAAGTTCGAATTATAATACATTTTCATGGAATGATAATGTATTTATGGCAAAGTCTGCAGGGTATGATTTATTTGAAATAGAAGAAATTGGCACTAAGATTTATGCAATTAGTGAAGGGTTAGATGTTGGCAGAGCCGATTCTTTTGAATGCGACAGGTCTTTTACAAATATTTTGATATGCAATAAAGCAGATGAACAAGATATTAATATGGATCTAGTAGTAGCAGAAAAAAGCGGTTTTGACTATGTTGCAATTGGTGGAAGACGCAATTACAGCAAGGTTACAGAGAATACAGTAATTGCAGGAAGCCCTGAACCTCTTGAAATAGGAGATATTGGAGAACATGGAATTATAATAGGTGAGATTAATGAGCATAATCTTACATATGAATTCAAGGATATGTGTTCAAGAAAGTATATGGATATAGTGTTAACGATTGATGATACTATGTCCGAAAGCGAAATTAAAGAAAGAATAGTTAATTTTATTATTGAGAATGGAAAGGATAACATATATACAGTTACTTTAGAAGGTTATAAAAAAGCTGATATATGTACAGATTATAAGGAAACTTGTGATGAATATAATATTGTTAATATAACTGATAAAACTGTTAAAAAGTATGATTTTATAAAATTACAAGAGGATAACGAGGATAATATCATAGGAAAGTTTATAGACAGTATTAATAAATCAGAAGTAGATGATGATATTAAGAAAAAAGCATTATATTATGGCATGGAGGCTTTACTTACGAGAGAGGGACATAGATGATAATTGATAAATTACGATTAAAAGACTATGGGAGATTTAACTATAAGGATATAGATTTGAAGGCTGGTATTAATATCATATATGGTGGTAATGAATCTGGAAAGACAACCATAAAGGATTTTATAAAACATATGCTTTGTGAATTGTCAGGGGTTAACTGCGAGGATTTATATGATAAATATAAGCCGTTTGATGAAGAACAGAATTATTCAGGAAGTATGATATTTAAGGCAAAAGACAAGACCTTTAATGTTGAGAATAAGTTTACAAGGGAGAAGAAGGATAGTCTGTATACAGAAGATATTACGGAAAATGAAGTTAAAGAAGGCAGTTACAGTATTACTGCTGATAGTTATAACAATGTAGTTGCAATAGATGATATATATACTAAAAGCAAGACAGAGATAACGGAGAATTTAAAAAAATATTTAAGTAATGTATGTCTTTCTAAGGATGTTGGAACAGATACATCCTATGCAATAAGAGAACTTCAGGATAAATTAGAGAATGTTAAGACTAATGAGATAAAAGAAAGAATATCAGATTTAAAACAGCATGTTATTAATGATGACAAAGAGATTGCAAAGCTGGAATCCTTAAGGCTGAGAAAAGAAGAATTAAAAAAACAGCTTGCTAAGGGACATAGTAAAAAAGAGGAAGAAAGCCTTAAGACTTTAAGAGATTATTCTTCTGATTTTGCTAATATAAAAGAGATGTACATACAATATAAAGAATTGCTTGATAAGAGAAAGCTTGTGGAGGACATAGAAAGCAAACTCCAGGATGATGAGTGTAATTCTTATAAGAAGTTCCCATTGATAATGATTAGTATTGCTGCAGTACTTGTGCTTGCAGATATGCTTATATTTGGAACACGTGTTACGGGAATTATTATTATGGTTTGTATAATAATTCTGGCGGTTATTAGCATTATACTTTGTAATGAAAGAGTTACGGAGTGGATTGTTACAAGGGACTGTGAGAAAAAACTCGCTAAGGAACAGTATGCAGCAGATGTTCATGTGAAGCTGGACAGTGACATTGCCAGTATACAAAAAGAAATATTACGGTTTGCAAGAAGAATATATCCCCTTAGAGGGCTTAATGATGATGAGATGTTAAAACTTGAGACAGAGATAGATATTATGATTAACAAAGTAGAGGGATATGTTGAAAAAGAAAAGAGGGAAGAAGAGGAATTAAAAAAGGAGATAGAACATGTAGAACTTCTTATGGACGAAGTTTTTGCAGGCAACGAAGAACGCATTAAAAGAGCAGAAACACTTAAAAAACTGCAGGATAGTCTGTTGGAAGAGGAAAAAGAAAATGGTGCGCTAACTCTTGCTTTGGACACAATTAAAGAATTATCCATGGAAATTAATAAAGATTTTCTAAAAAATTTAAAAATACTTCTATCTAAATACTTTAAAATGTTTACAGTTGATGAATATTTTGATATTATTATAGATGACAGGTATTATTTAAAAGTTTTTGATGGAAAAAGATATATAAAGCTGGAACAGCTTGGTGATGCAACGGTTCAGCAGGCAATACTTGCATTAAGATTTGCAATTGCGGATATCGTGAATACTGAAGATAGATTACCAATATTGTTGGATGATGTATTATTATCATTTGATGATAAACGTCTTTCAGCAACACTTAGAGCGTTATCGGCTTTTGATAGACAAATTATAATATTTGTAAGTAACAAAAGAGGAATAGATTCAATGGATAGTGAGTTTTATAATCTAATTGAGTTGTAGTTTTTAGGATTTATATTGTTGGAAACAATAAAAGCAGAAGTTTGAAGGAGGTTAAGAGGATGGACAATTATAATAATGGACTTGGTCCTAACGGATATGGAAACCAGAATTATAATAGTGGTAATGGATTTAATACACGAACTAATAATGGTTTTGGAAATAATACATCAGGATATAATTCAAGTCTTAATAGTCCTAACTATGGAAATTCTACCATGGGTGGAGGTTCCATGTACAATAATACAGGATTTAATAATGGAAGTAATTCTGTACAGTCACCTTATAGCTCGAAGCCTATGATGCCAGGACAGGGTAGTTATGGACAGGGAATGAATTCAGGTTTTAATTCAGGAATGAATTCGGGTTATAATACAGGAATGGACTCAGGTTTTAATTCAGGTATGGATACAGGTATGAACATGGGAATGGATAGGGGCATGCCTGATGAGAACACAAGTGATGTGTTTACTGGAAATAATAGTTTTAACCATGAAGAACCAGAGGAAGATAAAAAAGCAGTTATAAAAAGAAGAGTTATACTTGGTTTAAAGATTACTGCACTTGTGAGCCTTGTTGTTATTTTGGTAGGATGTATTGTAGTATATGTCAAGTATGGTGCTATGATAAAAAAATGTTACGATGAGGCACAAGAAAAACTGGCAGATTCGGGAGAAGAAAAATTTAAGGAAGCTTCAGGGTCAAGATTTTATGATAGCAATGGCAATGAGATAGAAGAGATGTCCATGGCAAATGAAAATTATCTTGAAGATAATGAGATACCTCAGGTTGTTAAAGATACATTTGTTGTAAGTGAGGATAAAGATTTTTACAATCATCATGGTATTAGCTATAAAGGTAATATAAGAGCGGTATTTGCTATTATCCAGAATGGAGGTAAGCTTGCTCAGGGTGGTAGTACCATAACACAGCAGCTTACAAGAAATATTTTCCTTTCTTTTGAAAAGAGTATGGAAAGAAAGATTAAAGAGATATTTATTGCACGAGGCTTGGAGGAAGAGTACTCCAAAGATCAGATATTAGAGTTTTATATCAATAATATCTATTTTGCAAATAGTCATACTGGAGTTGAGTCAGCTGCACAGGGATATTTTGGAAAGTCAATTAATGAATGTTCACTTGCACAGCAGGTTTATATATGCGCAATACCTAATAATCCAACATTATATAATCCATATGTAAATCCTGACAAGACTGAGAAAAGAAAGCAGAGACTTCTAAAACAGTTAAATGCAGATGGAAAGATTACTGATGCTGAATATGAAAAGGCAGTTAAAGAAGAAGTTGTTGTTGATAAGGTAAGTAAAGACCCGGTAATTTCTATACAGCTTAAAAACTATATCGAATATTGTGCTGTAAGAACGATTATGGAACAGTCTGATTTTGAATTTAGGTGTGGATTTACACCTACTCAGAAGGTAAAGGGAAATGATGGCTATGATGAGTATATGGAGTATGTAAATTATTATAATGATAATTATAAGGAAGCATTGGGTAAATTACAGAAGAGAAGTCTTAGAGTATATACATCTATAGACCTGGATGCACAGGAAAAATTACAACGTTTTGTAGACACTACATTGGCTGATAATACGGAAATTTATAAGGACAATGTTTATAATTTCCAGGGCTCAGCAGCTTGTCTTGATAATGAAACAGGTAAAATCATAGCAATTGTTGGAGGCCGAACACAGGATGATGTACGTACAGAGTTTAGTAGAGCATACGAAGATTACAGACAGCCTGGAAGTGCTATAAAACCATTACTTGTATATGGACCAGCACTTGATATAAGGGAAGAGGATGGCAAGGCCAGATATTCTATTGATTATCATATGATGGATCAAAAGATAACTGAGGAAGAATATCCGTTTGTTGCTGATCTTTTAGAGAAAGCTCCTGATACAAAGATACCAGAGAATTCTAGCAAGACTTACGCGAATGCAGAGGTTACATTTAAAGAGGCAATAGGAAAATCCCTTAATACAATTCCTTGGTTGTTACTTCATGAGATAGGAACAAAATATGCAATAAATTATTTGGAAAAGATGAATTTTTATAATGTTTCAGTAGAAGATACTTGGACTCTTAATGCAGCACTTGGTGGTTTCCGAGTTGGTACAAACCCTGTTGAAATGTGTGCAGCATATGCAACAATAGAGAATGAGGGCTGTTATAGAAAACCATCATGTATATTAAAGATAACTGAGAACGATAGTGAGGATATTGTTGCTGATGGCAAGCAAGGTGTAGTAGAAATATATGATGTTAATACTACTAAACAGCTAATAACAGGAATGAAAACTGTTTTAGAAGAAGGATACGGTACTGCTAGAAAGTTAGGCATAAAAGGACAGGATTGTGCTGCTAAGACAGGTACAACAAATGGTTATGTAGATGCTTGGATGTGTGGATTTTCAAAATATTACACAACATGTGTCTGGACTGGACAGGATGACCGTAAGACTTGCAGTGGTAACTCGGGTGCTGCGTATGCCGGAAAAATATGGCATGATTTTATGGAGGAAATGCATGTAGGTAAGGATAGAGCTGATTTTGACACAGAGGTAATAGGACTTGAGTTTGTTAAGCAGGATTCGGATAAAACACAAGAGGAACTTTTTGAAGAGTGGAAAGTAATTTATGCAGAGCAGGGAATACCAGAGATATATTGGTATGACTTAGGAGATCCTAATGATCCGGAAAATCCATTCTTTACAGAGGGTATTTGGAATAATATATTGCCAACTGCTGAACCGCCAGAAGATGTTGAGCGTTATATATTTGATTATGAGAATAATGAATGGATTCTTAATCCTGATTTGATAACACCAACACCAGAACCAACAGAGGAGCCAGAGGAAACAATGGAACCAGAGATGACTGAGGAGCCTAGAAGGACGAAGAAACCTGGACGAGATAATGGAGAAGATGATCCGGATGCAACGGAAGATCCAGATAATCCAGAAGAATCAGAGAATCCGGATAATCCAGATAATGAGGCTACAGAGGCACCTGAAGATAATAATGACAACAACAATAATAATAATAATTTTTGGCAGATATGGTAAAGGCAGGTAAAAAAATCAATAAATCACATTTATATACAGTAATGTCTTTTATTGGAATAGGAATAATATATTATTTTATTGTTACACGTACACCATTCTCCATTGAGTGCAAATTAAATAAGTATTTCCACATAAATTGTTTCACATGTGGACTTACAAGGATGGTGGTAAGCCTTGTAAGACTTGATTTTTATCATGCATTCAGATATAACATAGTACTGTTTGTTACATTGCCT
>JAILNW010000374.1 GCA_024691145.1 Lachnospiraceae bacterium | reverse complement strand
TTGGTTACTGTTTAAATTAGCGGTAGCAAGGATGCTACTTGTAATTCAAGGAGGAATAATTATGATAGTACAACACAATTTAAAGGCTGCTAATGCCAACAGACAGTTAGGAATCAATGGAACTAATTTATCATTTAAACTTGTATTTTCATCAATTTCATCTATATTATTTATATATATACATCCATTTACTTTATAGTATCGTGGCATATCTTGTCTTCTGCAAGTACTTGAACAATTAAGTAATTTTTTTAATCTTCCATTTTCTATACTCCTTATCAATATTGGATGGTCATCTACTTCAGAAACCGATACTAATGAAATATAGTTGTTATTTTTAAAATGAATTATAGCATTATCTATATCTTTTGCTGTTCTAAGTGGCTGAGTTGGCTGTAATAATACAACTATATCAAAGTATTTACCTTTTTTCTTTAATGATTCTAATGCATGACACAAAACATCTATTGTTTTAGATGTATCTTGTGCCAAATTGTCTGGGCGCATAAAAGGGACTTCTGCCCCATATTTTTTTGATACCTCTGCAATTTCACAATCCTCTGTAGTTACCATTACATAGTCTATATACTCGCTATTCAATCCTGCTTCAATTGTATAGGCTATCAATGGTTTTCCACAAAGATTAATTATGTTCTTTCTTGGGATTCCTTTACTTCCACCACGGGCAGGAATTATTCCAACTATTTTTTTATTTTCAAACATACTTTCCTCTTTTCATATCAATAAAAACTTTTTGAATATCCATGTTCCAAATATCTTCACCATGTAAAATATTCATGAAAGCCTCTGCACTATTTCCTTTTCCAAATTGATAACATACCTTTCTGTATTCATCTATGTTTGATATAGCCTCTAATATTTCAATCTTATCATCATTAACATGTTGAAGATTTTTATTTTTTTTTGAATATCTTCCATTTTGACGTTTTCCAACATCTATGCTTGGAATACCATAAACACCTGTTTCTCTGATTCCTGCACTTGAATTTCCAATCATAAATTCAGCATTTTTTAATAAGGTAAGAAAATATTCAAATCTAAATGATGGAAATACTTGGAATTTTTTATTTTTAATCAACCTGGTATATTCATTAATAATAATATCCGAACCATAATCATTATTTGGATAAACAACAATATAATTTTTCTCAGATTCCAATAATGCGCTCACAAGATTTTCTATATTTTCTCTTAATAGCGAAACTTCCGTTGTAACAGGATGATACATACATATACCATAATTTTCAAAATTTATAGAATATCTTTTATTAACATCTTCAATTGTTGGTAAATTGTCCGAAAGCATAACATCTACGTCTGGAGAGCCAATAACAAAAATTCTTTTTCCTTCCTCCCCTAATTGTATTAATCTCTTTTTTGCTTCATCATTGCTTACCAGATGAATATGTGAAAGCTTAGAATTCGCATGACGTATTGATTCATCTATCGTTCCAGATAATTCTCCACCTTCAATATGTGCTACCATAATATTATTTAATGCTCCTACAATAGCTCCCGCTAAAGCATCAATTCTGTCTCCATGAATAACAATCATATCTGGTTTTGTCTTTCTAACATAATTTGTTAAATTTGAGATTACATTTCCCAGATCAAAACTCATAACCCCAGTATTAGCTTGTGAAAAATCAATATATACATTTTTATATTTATCTTTTAATACTTCCTTATATGTATTTCCTAATTTTTCAACAAGGTGCATTCCTGATACAAATATAAACAATTCAAAGTCTTTATCTTCTTCTACTTTTTTAAGCAATGACTTAAGTTTACCATAATCCGCTCTTGTACCTGTAATAAACAAAATTCTTTTCATAATATTAGTCCTCTATCATTTTCCATGATAATTGTATATCATTTTCAATATCATATTTTGCTCTTTTACCAATAATATCTTCGTACTTTTCAGCGAGTATTTCTCCTGTGCCTGGTCTTTTTACCCATATATTATCTTTTGTGAAAACTTCACCTGCTTTTATAGGTTTTATTGTTACTACTGTAGCAAAAGCAAAATTAATAGTTACTTGTTCCTCTCTTGCGGGTTCTTTTTTCCCCCCAAGTATTGTAGGAAAATTTTTTGATGCATCTATTAATTCTTTACATTCTTTTTCATCCATTGAGCAAATAATATCCGGTCCCTGTCTATCTTTAATATCAATAAAATGCCTTTCTACTATTGTTGCGCCAAGAGCCATTGCAGAAATACAAGATATATTCGACATTGTATGATCCGAAAGGCCGATTGGAATGCCTTTAAATACATTCATCATTTCGCTCATAGCGCCTAATCTAACTAAATGTGGTGGTGTAGGATACAAGTTTGTTGTATGTAAAAGCGCATAAGGTACATCAGCTTTTTCAAGAATGTCTACTGCTTTTTTTATACTTAAAATATCATTCATTCCAGTAGAAACAATCATTGGTTTTCCAAAAGATGCAATGTGCTTTATTAAAGGATAATTATTAAGTTCACCTGAGCCAATCTTAAATGCCTTTACTCCAAATTCTTGTAATCTATCTGCTGCTTTACGTGAAAAAGGTGTACTTAAGAATTCCATCCCCTTTGATTCAACGTATTTCATAAGTTCATATTCATCTGCTTCATTAAGGGCACATCTGCTCATAACTTCATAAATCGAAATATTAGTATTCCCTGGTATAACATTTTTTGCAACCTGACACATTTCATCTTCAACAATATGTGTTTGGTGTTTTATAATCCTAGCACCTGCTCTTTCAGCCGCATCAACAATTAACTTGGCAAGTTCAAGGGAGCCTTCATGATTTATTCCCATCTCTGGTATTACTAATGGTTCTTCTCCTATTCCAATTTTAATACTTCCAATATTAAAAGTTGAATACATTGCCTTACCTCCCATTATTTAAAAATTTGTCACTATATCAATTTACATATATTACCATTATTATACATTTATTTCATATTTTTTTCAACCCTCCCATAAAAAAGAGATGTATCACTACTACTCTGATGATACATCTCTTCTTATTAAAATAACATTTTTAACTACAAACTTATTAAATTCTTCTTACTTTCCTGGTTTATATGAGCTCTTTAAGGATACGATTCTGTTAAATACAAGCTTATCTTCTGTTGTATCCTTATAATCCACACAGAAGAATCCGTTTCTTACGAACTGGAACTTGCTCATCTTCTCAGCATCCTTAAGGTAAGGTTCAACATAACACTCATCAAGTACCTTTATGGAATCCGGATTAAGATTCATAGTACCATCCTCGTTATATACACCTTTCTCCTCGTCAACAAGATTCTCATATAATCTGACCTGTACTTTAAGAGCTTCCTTGGCACTTACCCAATGGATAGTTCCCTTAACTTTTCTTCCTGTGAAACCAGAACCGCTTCTAGTTTCAGGATCATAAGTACAATGAACTACAGTAACATTGCCATTCTCATCAGTCTCATAACTAGTACAAGTTACGAAGTATGCCTGCATAAGTCTTACCTCGTTGCCTGGGAAAAGTCTGAAGTACTTCTTAGGAGGCTCAATCATAAAGTCCTCTCTCTCAATGTACAATTCCTTTGTAAATGGAACTTTTCTTGTTGGAGAATCTTCAATATCCTGATTATTAGGAACATCAAAGTACTCAACCTTATCTTCATCATAATTATCTATAACAAGCTTAATAGGATCAAGAACAGCCATAACTCTGTCAGCCTTTAACTTAAGGTCTTCTCTTATGCAATACTCAAGCATGGCATAATCAACAGAGCTGTCACTCTTAGATACACCACAAAGTTCCATAAACTTCTTAATAGACTCTGGTGTAAATCCTCTTCTTCTTAAAGCACTTATAGAAACAAGCCTTGGATCATCCCATCCGTCAACTATATTGTCCTCTACAAGTTTCTTAATATATCTCTTACCTGTTATAACATTTGTAAGATACATCTTTGCAAACTCAATCTGCTTAGGAGGATTCTCATACTCTAACTCCTCTACAACCCAGTTGTAAAGAGGTCTGTGATCTTCAAATTCAAGTGTACAGATAGAATGAGTTACACCCTCTATAGCATCCTCTATAGGGTGAGCAAAATCATACATAGGATAGATACACCATTTATCGCCAGTGTTATGATGATTCATTCTGGCAATTCTGTATATAACAGGGTCTCTCATGTTCATGTTAGGAGAAGCCATGTCAATCTTAGCTCTGAGAACCTTAGTTCCATCCTCAAACTCTCCATCTCTCATTCTCATAAACAAATCAAGGTTTTCCTCTACGCTTCTGTCTCTGTAAGGGCTGTTCTTACCTGCTTCCTTAAGAGTTCCTCTGTACTGTCTGATCTCATCAGCATTAAGGTCACATACGAAAGCCTTGCCCTTCTTAATAAGCTTAACAGCTGCTTCAAACATCTGGTCAAAGTAGTTAGAAGCAAAATATAATCTGTCCTCAAAGTCAGCACCAAGCCACTTAACATCTTCTATTATAGAGTTAACGAACTCAGTCTTCTCCTTTGTAGGATTAGTATCATCAAATCTAAGATTAAACTCTCCGCCATACTCCTTAGCAAGACCATAGTTTAAAAGTATGGACTTGGCATGACCGATATGAAGATAACCATTAGGCTCAGGAGGGAATCTTGTTACAACCTTCTTGCAATGACCTTCTTCTATATCTTTATCAATAATCATCTCTATAAAGTTACGTGAAACAACTTCTTTATTCTCATCATTTTCACTAACCATATCTGTATTCTTAATATCGTTATCCATAAGATAATCCTCCATTCAAGCATTCTTCTTTTCGTTAAAACCTTATACCATATAATGATAACAGTTTTAGGCCTAAACGTCAAGATTATAATTATCGAATCTGCTTGTAATAGGAACGTTATTATCTATAAGTTCAGTAATTTCAGCAATTTCAGGATTTCTCCTTACTGTTGTCAGCAATGTTCCAAGATAAACCGAATCAACTGACAGCATGTCAATTCTTGTACGGTATCTGCTCATCTTAATCCTGCTGTTCTCATCCGTAAACTCCAACTTACATTTTCTACATCTTTCCTTGTCGGTTCCACATTCCTCATATCTTTTCATATCAAAACACGACACTAATTTTACCCCTTCCTGGATTCTATTTATCTAACATAATACTCCCTTAACTTTTTTCTTACCCAAACCACTATTATAAAACATAAGTGTGATACATATTATTTTAATTCAATATTTGACTTTCTCCTTTCTTAAAATTGAATTAAAACTAATAAATTAATAATGTCATACAATAACCACTCTCTAACATTTTTAGCGGTTAAAATATAAACTTGAACCTATTGTATATTACTTTGTACAAAATTGCAACAAAATTTTTTTGACAAAATATTTAGTTTCTCGCAAAATTAAATAAGTATATATAAAATATTAAATATACACACCCCTGTAATAT
>JAILNW010000242.1 GCA_024691145.1 Lachnospiraceae bacterium | reverse complement strand
TAATAGATGAGTCAGAGATAATAAAGGCTGATGTTATATGCTTTGATGGATTTACAGGATTTACACCTGTTCAGTATAAACTTATAGAGAAAATTTTGAAACATGCCAAAAAGGTAATGATAACAATTACAATTGATAAAGCCAATTATTTTAAAAAGAATGTAAAGGAACATGAATTGTTTGCATTTAGCAGGACAACTATAGATAAACTTATGAAGATTGCCAATGAAAACAATATAGAAGTGGCACCTCCATGCATAATAGACAATAACTATAGATTTATAAATAATAAGGAATTAGGACATCTTGAAGAAAACATATTCAGATATCCTTATGCAAAATATGACAAAGAAGTTGAGAATATTTCAATAACTGTAGCATCCACAATAGATGCGGAAGCTGAGTTTGTTGTCAGAAATATAAAGAAGATTATAAGAGAAAAGAACTACAGATACAGGGATTTTGCCATTATTACCGGGGATCTTCCTGTTTATGCCAAAGAATTTGAGAAGATATTTAAAAGAGAAAATATGCAGTATTTTATTGATGATAAAAAAAGCATAATGAATAATCCTATGGTAGAAATGACAAGTGCATTGTTTGAGATAGTGAGTACAAATTTCTCATACGAAAGTGTATTCAGATATATAAGAAGCACCATGACTAATTTAACAAGGGATGAGGCTGATATACTTGATAATTATGTAGTTGCATTAGGAAAAAAGGGATATGCAAGTTATAGTAAAGAATGGAGCAATTCTTACAGAACACGTTCATCCATTGATATAGCTGCAACTAATGAGATAAGACAAAAACTTTGTGATGAGCTTCAGGATTTTTATAAAAATATTAAGAAATGTAAAACCATTAATCAGTTTAGTGATTGTCTTGTTTCACAGTATGAGAATCTTAAGTGCAGGGAGAAAATTGATGCATTTATAGAGAGATTTGAAGAAAATAAGGAATTAGACAAGGCTAAGGAGTATGCAAAGGTATATGACAGCCTGATTGAATTAATTGATAAAATGAAAAATCTTCTTGGAGAAGAAGAGGTTACAATTAAAGAGTACAAGGAGATATTAGAGGCTGGAATTGAGGAAATAAAAGTTGGAATTATCCCTATGACCATAGACCAGATTGTAGTTGGAGATATTGAAAGAACAAGGCTTAATGATATTAAAGTGCTTTTCTTTGTTGGAGTGGACGACAGGACAATTCCAAAAAGAAAAGATAAATCTGGTATAATCTCTGAGATAGACCGACAATTCCTGCAGGATATGGGTGTAGAACTGGCACCAACAAGCATTCAGGAAACATATAAGGAACAGTTTTACCTCTATATGGCATTTACAAAGCCAAAAGAAGAACTTTATATTTCATATAGCAATACTGATAATGATGGAAAGATAAGCAATGCCTCATATGTAATAAAAAAGATTATGAAACTTTATGATAATCTTTCTGTTAACAGAGATGAAGGCAGTATTGTTGGAAATGACATGGGGAGAACATATCTTGTTAAACAGTTAAAGAAAAAGGATGAAACAGATATAACTGAAATATTAGAAGAAGACAGTGTTAAACAGATACTTTCATGGCATTTGTCAGATGATACATATAAAAATCAATTAGACAAGATAGTTAGTGCTGTATATTATCATAACCTGGACTCAGAAATAAGTAAAACTGCAGCAAGGGCATTATATGGATTTAATGATAAAAGCGTTACAGAGATAGAAAAGTATGCTTCCTGTGCCTATGCCCATTTTTTACAGTATGGATTAAAACTGTATGAAAATGCAGAGTATGAAGTAAAGCTTCCTGATATAGGAACAATATTCCATGATATTGTTAACAGATTTTCAACTGCAGTAAATGGCTCAGAGTATTCTTGGGCTGAGCTGCCTGATGATTTAAGAATACAGTTTACGAAGGAATGTGTAAAAGAAGCAACTTCTGATTATGGAAACATGATAATGCACAGCAGCAAAAGAAATGAGAACTTTATTAAGCGTATTGAAGAGGTTGCTTTACGAACAACCTGGGCTTTGTTAGAGCACGTGAAACAGGGAAATTTTGAACCATATGGTTTTGAGGTAGGCTTTAATTCTAAAGACAATTATGTAAAGGGAATTAAGTTAAAGAATGGTAATACCGTAGGTTTTAAAGGCTTTATTGACAGAGTTGATATATGTAATGATGAAAATGGATTTTATGTAAAAATTATAGATTATAAATCCTCAAAAAAAGAATTTCAGCCTACATTATTTTTGGAGGGTA
>JAILNW010000227.1 GCA_024691145.1 Lachnospiraceae bacterium | reverse complement strand
ATGTTATTATTATACAAAAGAATGATTTTTTTATAGTAATAAACAGATGTTATAATAGGTTTGTTTAATTGAAAGGAGAAAATAATTATGAAAAACACAGGTATTGTAAGAAAGCTTGATGAGCTTGGACGTATTACACTTCCAATCGAATTAAGAAGAAATCTCGGAGTAGGCGAAAGAGATCCATTGGAAATCTTTGTTGAAGAAGATCGCATTATTCTTCAGAAGTATGAACCAGCTGATATATTCACTGGTGGAAAGAACGAACTTTATGAGTATTGTGGCAAACGTGTTTCAAAGGAAACTATTGTAAAGCTGGCTAAGATGGCTGGTTTGATTGAGTAATTACATACCAATTATAATTATTTATTCCCTATTTTCCCCTTATTAATTTTAATTACTATACCCAAAATAATAGCCTGAATCATTTCCCTATGATTCAGGCCTTCTTTTTTTATTCGAAAGAATGCTTTCTGCTGCCCTCAATAAGATTCCTTATATCAACATCATTATATAAAATTGCAATACCCATTAGTAAAATCATTCCGGCAAATATCTGTATTGGATAAATAATAATCATACTTTCTGGTATCAGCATGGCTAAAATTCCAAGAGCCGCTGCAGGAGGCATGTATAATTTAAATCTCTCTAAAATAACAGCAATCAATACAATAGCAGCAAATGCAGCTATTGTTAAACCAAGTCCCAGCTTACTGCAAATAACATACCTTGAGGCGGTCCCGCATAATGCACACAAAGTCACTAGAATTACTGCTTTTACAGGAGTTCTTCTTGTCTTATTATCTCTGTTCATAAACTCTGTAAAGGCAACAAGCATAGGAGGTGCAACCATAAATCTAAAATTAAACTTTAATGCAGTATAAATACACAAAGTTCCAATAACAATCTTAGCTGTAATATTCTTATAATCTTTTATATCCGGATAATCAACTGTCTGAAACTGTTCATACTCCTTTAAACCAAGTTTTTCAAACAGAACCCTCACAAGAATAATCAGGCTTGTAAGCACAATTGCCGCCATAAGATAAACCATACTTCTAGTACCAAGTAAAACAGGAAGCACCGTTGCAGATATAAGTGGTGCAAAACCGGTTCCTGAATAGGCAAGTATAAACTGACATATAAAAAAGCCTAAAGCCATCTTAATCCACAAAGGAAAAGGAAGCAATATAGATATACCCAGGCCCAGAACCGCACTAATAATAATTAAAATCAGCACTCTTACTTTGCTTGTCTGCCAGCTTCTCTTTGGTGCCATAAACATACCAACAGCAATTGCTGCAATCTCTGGAAAAATAATCTCCTTTTCACCAGTTACTTCAGCCACAAATATCATTAAAACAATAATACAAACAGGTGCAATAAAACACCATATCCTCTTATAATTCAAACCTGTCTCCCCTTTTTTCAATTAGTGAAACTAACACCCATGAATAATGCTATAAACTTCCCTTTTGCTAATGCCTCTGTCCTTGGCAACCATTTTCATGGCCTCTTTACTATCTATGCCCTTATCAACATACATATTGTAATGCTCTTCTACACTTATATCAAGCCACTCATCCTGTTTTTCCTTAATAAGTTCTTCTCTTTGACGTCCGTCAATTACTATGACATATTCCCCCCTTGGCTCATTTACCTCATAATAATCAATAGCCTGTCTTAATGTAACCCTCATAATATCCTCATGCTTCTTCGTAAGTTCTCTGCAGAAGGCTATCTTCCTGTCTCCAAGACATTCATACAATTCATTAAGAGTCTTCTTCAGTCTGTGAGGGGCTTCATACATAACAATAGTTCTTGTTTCATTTTTCATTTCCTGAAGAACATAAGCTCTTTCCTTCTTGTCAGAAGGCAGAAATGCTTCAAAACAAAATCTTCTTGTTGAAAGGGCTGATACAGTAAGGGCCGTTATACATGCAGCTGCACCAGGAAGAGAGGTAATCTCTATACCAGCTTCTGCTGCCTGTTTTACAAGCTCCTCACCAGGATCAGATATTCCGGGTGTTCCCGCATCCGTAATAATGGCAACATTCTCGCCTGCAATCATCTTATCAACAAGCACCTTGGCCTTCTCAACCTTGTTATACTCATGATAACTTGTCATAGGCTTCTTTATATTAAAATGATTAAGAAGCTTAATACTATTGCGGGTATCCTCTGCAGCAATAATATCAACTTCACATAACACCCTTACCACCCTGTAAGTTATATCTTCAAGATTACCTATAGGAGTAGCACAAATATATAACTTTCCAGCCATAACTTCCTCCACTAATAATTAATATCCGTAAATATCATAAATCTCATCTGTATATACACCCTGTTCTTTGTAAACTATAAGGGGCTTCTCTATCTTTATCATGGAATTGCCGCCTCTTACAGCCTCAATTAAAACCATATTAGGCTCCTTGTCAATAAATGGATGTACGAACTTCATACGCTTAGGCTCTAACTTATAAGATGTAAGAGCATTAATTATCTCAACCAGCCTGAATGGTCTGTGTACCATAAAAAACTTGCCATTAGGCTTTGTAAGTCTTGCGGCTTCCCTTACAACATCATCTAAAGTACAAAGAATCTCGTGTCTTGCAATGGCCTTAGGCATATGCTCATTCTTTATTCCATGACAGTCATTCATATATGGCGGATTGCAGGTAACAACATCAAAGGAAGCCGGTTTAAAAATCTTAGAGGCTTCCTTTATATCTCCTGTTACAATATCAACTTTTTCCTCCTGCCCATTCATAATTACACTTCTTCTTGCCATGTCAGCACTTTCTTCCTGAATCTCAAGACCTGTAAAATGGGCTCCCTTAGTCTTTGCCTCAAGCAGGATAGGAATTATACCTGTACCTGTTCCCATATCAAGTACAGTTTCTCCCTCTCTTACCGTTGCAAAACCAGATAACAAAACTGCATCCATGCCAAAACAGAACTTCTTGGTATTCTGAATAATACCATAACCGCATCTGTTAAGGTCATCTATTCTTTCATTCTCTAAAAGCGTGATATTATTATTCATCATCTAACTTTGATTTTCCCTCTTTCTTTTCAAGGAGTTCAAGCTGTCTAAGTTCATCATCAATCATAACCTTTTCTTTCTTCTTTCGATGTTTAAACTTAAGTTCACTAACCTTGTAATCCCTTGCTTCCTTTTCATCATTCTCAAGAGTAACAATTACTCTTACAGTCTGCTTAAGCACGCTTATGCTGTGAACTTCTCCCTTAAAACCGTCACTTGTTGTAACTGTATCACCAATCTCTGGAAGATTACTGTTAAGTTCCTCATAAACATCCTCTTCATTCTTAAGACAGCACATAAGTCTTCCACAAACACCTGAAATCTTTGTAGGATTAAGTGAAAGATTCTGTTCCTTTGCCATTTTTATAGAAACTGGAATAAACTCTGAAAGATAAGTACTGCAGCAAAGGGCTCTTCCACATGAACCAATGCCACCAAGAATCTTAGTTTCATCCCTTACTCCAATCTGTCTAAGTTCAATTCTTGTCTTAAATACAGCTGCAAGATCCTTAACAAGCTCTCTGAAATCAATTCTTCCATCAGCTGTAAAATAGAAAAGAACCTTATTATTATCAAATGTATACTCAGAATCTATTAACTTCATCTCAAGACCATGCTTTCTGATCTTCTCAAGACAAATATCAAATGCAGCCTTTTCCTTTTCCCTGTTCTTTTTTTCTATCTCGTCATCTTCCTTAGTTGCAATTCTTATAACAGACTTAAGAGGCTGAATTACCTCCTCATCACTGATCTCCTTTGGACCAATAACCACTGAACCATATTCCACACCACGTGCAGTTTCAACAATAACATTATCCCCTACTTTTGCCTCTTCATCATTTGGAGCAAAATAATATATCTTTCCAGCTTTTCTAAAACGTATCCCTAATACTGTAACCATATATAGTTCCCACTACTTTTAGTAGTTTTTCCTTTCATAAATTCTAACTTACATCCTTTTTTACAAATGCAAATATCAGCATCTCTAAGACCACTTCCGTATATACATTAGCCTCAAGTCTCTGCCTTGCCTTAGTTATGGCACTTAAGGCATTATCTATATCCATATAACTTCTGCTTTCAGACTGCTTTAATAATGTATCATATTCCTCTTTAAAAAGCAACTTTTCCTTATTGCCACCAGTCTTCAACAAAAGCATATCACGAAACCACAACTGAAACAAATCAAAATACTGTCCTATATTATCTTTAGGCTCCGCCATGTCATTCACAGAGTCAATAAGAGTATATTCATCTGTTTCATCAAGATACTTCACAATCTTAAGAGCATCATTCTTAATCTCTATAAAACTTTCATCACTGGCATAACTAAGCGCCTTGCCAATATTCCCCTGTGAAAAAACTGCCCCCATATTGGCATTATAATCAGGAATTCCCTGCTTAATAAGATAGTTTTTCACAAGTTCCTTATCCACAGGTCTGAAATTAAGCACAATACATCTTGAAATAATAGTTGGGAGAAATGAATTAATATTCTCCGTAAGCAAAATAATTATAGCATAATCAGGCGGTTCCTCAATAGTCTTTAAAATAGCATTCTGAGAATCCTGCTTTAAAGTATTAGCCTCGGGTATAATATATATCTTATACCTGCTCTTATAAGGCTTAATCTCTATATCATTAACAAGCTGCTCCCTGACCTCCCTGATGGAATAAGAAGCCTTCTCCTTCGTTAATATCTTAATATCCGGCTGATTATCATCATCTGTCTGTAAACAGGAAACACACTGACAGCATGGATTCGTGCCATTCTTCTCACACTGGAGAGTTTTTGCAAATGTCCTTGCCATAGTAAGCTTTCCACTGCCTTTTTCCCCTGAAAAAATATATGCATGAGATATCTTGCCTGTTTTAAGCACCATCTTAAGATGCTCTTTTATCATATTATGTCCAATTATAGAATCAAAGTCATACATAATAATATCTAACGTCCTTATACTACATTAATATATCAAGTAACAATCCTCTTATCTCGTCTATTCTGTTAAGAACAGCCAGATTGTCTTTTTCATCCTTAACAAGTTCTTTAGCTAATTCATCAAGATTCTCATCCACAAGTTTAA
Organism: Lachnospiraceae bacterium; assembly: GCA_024691145.1. GTDB lineage: Bacteria > Bacillota > Clostridia > Lachnospirales > Lachnospiraceae > JAILNW01. The sequence goes on along the minus strand of JAILNW010000227.1, from coordinate 6,340 downwards.
TTATACCATAAACCCTGTGTCTTCCTCTTCTGTCAAGAAAATTCTCACGACTAAACTTATGTGAACGATTAACAACTTCATTAAGGAAATCCTTCACTAACTGTCTGTACCTCTTCATATCCTTAATATCCATATGTTTTTCAAGTTTCTTGCCCTGCTGGACAATATCTTCCATCATAAGATTAAGTCTTGCTTTAAGATCAGACTCCTCAATGTTACTAAGCAAAGTAAACTTAAAGCCATCATCAGCCTGACTTACCTGCTGCTTATTCTCAACATTGTTAAGCATATTTAACTGATTTACCTTAATATCCATACAATCACTCCTAATTATACCATATCATGGAGTATTTCTTCAACACATTCATCAATATTATTATTGATATATCTTTTTTTAATACCAGCTGCAACAATTTTATCTTCACTGAAATCTTCATCATCAGCTAAAAATCTTCTGCACATTTCCATATACTTTGGATTTTTTTGCTGTTTTTCCCGTAAAAGGGCTCTTTCTAATCTGATTCCATCATCTATTTCTATATATATCGGAGTTACATTGCCTTCTCCATAGTAACTTCTTATGCCATTAAAAGATTCCAAAGTTCCAATAATAATATAATTGCCATTTTTTATGTCCACCTGTCCATCATCAACAGTAAAGTATCTCCATAAACCATGTACAGTATTATACTCCCTTAATTCTACAATCTTATCCTGGGACTTTAATTTATCAAGCTCCATATCATTCACAAAATAATATTCTTTTCCATTTTCTTCATTACTTCTTATGGGACGTGTGGTATAGGTTACTATAGTCTTAAAATCTGGTCTGCTGTTCCTAAGTAATCCAAATATTGTATCCTTTCCGGTTGCACTCTTTCCCATTAAAACATAAATCATCTGCCATATACCTCACTATTCAACAATTTTTACAATTCCTTTGTTAACCCCGGAAACATTAAATCCTTCTGCAAGATAAAGCCTTGCTACTGTAACAACATCCTTTGAAAATACTTCTCCTGGTACAATTAAAGGAACCCCTGGTGGAAATATGTAGATGTAATCCCCACATACATGTCCTATGGCATCTTCCAACATAATATCAATTTTCTCCATATTATCAGCTTTAAATATATTATATCTTCTCTCAAGTCTTGAAGCATTGTTAAATACCGAAGAATAACTTGCATCATTATGGAAAACCTCTAAACTATAATTGTTTTCATCTATCAGATTATAGCTTACACTTTCTATCATCTTGTTCTTTTCTTCCTGTTGTTTTATGTACTCCTGGATCTCCCTTTCAGCTTCAGCTATACTCTGTTCATAATCATAATCATCCTGTATATCGCTCTCCGTTTTCACTTCAAGCTTATCTATTGTTCTTTCTATACCTGTTTCATCATAATAACTTATCTTTTCATCAGAACTATGGCTTCTGCCAGAATTATTACCTGCCTCTTCCTCTTCAAAATGCTGCTTTTCAAGCACTCTGTCTATCTCAAACAAAGCCTTATAAAGTCTTTCAAAGCCAAGAGGAGTATCACATATACTGGTCATTGCAATAACATAATCGTATGATTTAAGTTCTGCCTGTATTTTATAATGATTTAAAAGCATGGTATAAATATAATTACCCATTCCAAATCTGCCTGATGTTATAACTATCTTTCCCATGTCATAACCATAGGCATCCACAGATGTTGAATCCAAAACTTCTATCACTTTAAGCTTCTTGCATCTTTCATAAAAAGAAGCCAGATTGCTATAATAATTTCTAAAAAGTTCTTTTCCATATTTTTCCAAAGTACTGATGCACTTATCTATTCCAGACATAAGCACATAAGAAGGACTGCTGCTCTGATACATTGCCATATATTTCTGAACCTTTTTTCCATCCACAATACTGCCAAATGTCACATGCACAAGGGATGTCTGTGTAAGTGCCGGCAAAGTCTTATGAATACTGTGTACAACTATATCAGCCCCCTGAAGTATCGTATTATACGTATCATAAAAACCAAACAGACCAATATGTGCTCCATGAGCCCCATCCACAATAAGCGGAATATTGTACTTATGCAGATAATCTGATATACTTCTTATATCCGAAATTACACCTTCATATGTAGGAGATGTAATTACCATTGCTCCTATAATCTCTCCTTTAACAATAAGAGATTCCACTACTTTTTGCACATCTTCCAGTTTTATCTCCCCTGCAATACCATGTTTATCTATCCTTGGATATACATAGGCAGGATTTAATTCATTAAGATAAACAGCATTATATACTGATTTATGGCAGTTTCTGGCCACTATAATGGATTTTCTTCTTTTACAGCAGGCAGAAATAGCCGACAGAATACCTGCAGTTGTTCCATTTACAGATATAAAACACTGTCTTGACCCCCACAAATTGGCAGCTCTGTCCATTATGTCTTTAATAACCCCCTCTGGCGCATGCATATTATCAAAGCCATCAATCTCTGTAATATCTATGCTGTAAGGGTCTGCCATGTTCATAATCTTGGTATTTCTCTTATGTCCTGGCATATGCATAGGATAAATATTCTCCTTACTGTAATTTTCCAATTTATTATATAAACTCTCCATAAAATCATATTCCTTTACAACAATGCAGATAGCCTGTAAGACTATCTGCCAATAAATGTTATTAATACTCTCTAAAACAAATGTTCATATCAACTTTTCCCTTGATACCGTCTACAGTTCCCTTATCTGTATACTGCCACATGCTAAACTCAAATGGATATTCCGGTACATCCGTATAGTATGCCAGCCACTTATCATAATTATCAAGTCTTTCAAGGTTAAGCTGAGTTAAAAACCAGTATTTACTTGCATAAATACTTGACTTATAGCCTGCTGCATTAATTGTATCACAAAATGCAATACAAATATCAGTTAATTCATCTGCCGTAAGATCTTCACAATGGCATCTTGCCGAGGAACTGTCAATGGCTTCTGTATCAATGATTATTGGATACTTCAGGTTATAATCTCCAATATTCTTAAGTACAAACTGCGCTTCTTCAACCGCCTCCTGTGTTGTAAGAGCCTGTGTAAAAAAATAAACTCCAACATCTATACCGGCATCTGTCGCACCCTTAATATTCTGCTTAAACTTAGTATCAAGAACCATTTTTCCAGTAATGTATCCTCTGAACCCTAGTCTTATAATAGCAAAATCAATTCCTGCTGCCTTAACCTTAGGCCAGTCAATATCTTCCTGATAATAAGAAACATCCACGCCTGTCTTTGATATAGCCTCTTCCTTAGCAGGACCATAATATCTGTAGTCACCATTAATATGTAACATGTTCCAGTCGTACTGATGTGTTGTGGCATGTATCTGATTAAAATCATATGCCTCAATTATCTCATTAGGTGAAGCTGCCGCTGGGACAGCCTCATCACCAAGATAAACTAAAAAATCATTACCATTAAGAACGCTTCCATTAAGCCCTTTGCCTTTAAACATTCCTAATACAGATCGTTCGTCAAATATTGATATAATTGTAAATGTAGCAAGTATAAGAAAACCTATACACATAAACAATGAACATAGCGTAGACATCTCTTCACTTCTGACCAGCTTACGCTCCTGTTTTAGTTTTTCATCAGGTTCACGAAGTTCTTTGGCCTTTGTCTTCACCTTAATACCTCGCATACCCCTTAATTCTCTGCGCTCTTTTCCTTCCATCCAGAATGCTCCTTCTTGTTACGGTTGTAATTACAACTCAACTTTCACTTTCTCAAGCTTCCAGATATCTTCAACATATTCTTCAATAGTTCTGTCAGATGTAAACTTGCCAGACTTAGCAACATTAAGCATAGCTGCTCTTGCCCACTTGCTTTCATCCTTAAATGCCTCTCCTACTTTCTTCTGAGCTTCCTCATATGAACGGAAATCCTTAAGTATAAAGTACTGGTCCGCTCTCTCTCCACCATTAGAATCAAGTAATGAGTTGTAAAGCTCTCTAAACTGGTCAGGATTATTAGGTGAATAAAAGCCATTAATAAGCTGCATCATAACTGTTCTAATATCCTGATCTTTGTTAAAGATATCTCTTGGATTATATCCGCCATTTCTCTCATACTCGATAACTTCATCAGATGAAAGTCCGAAGATAAATGCATTCTCTTCTCCAACTTCTTCTACAATCTCAACATTGGCACCGTCCATAGTACCAAGTGTAAGGGCACCATTAAGCATAAACTTCATGTTACCTGTTCCTGAAGCTTCTTTACTTGCTGTTGAAATCTGTTCTGACACATCTGCTGCTGCAAAAATCATCTCAGCATTAGATACTCTGTAGTTCTCAATAAATACAACTTTAATCTTGCCATCTATAGTCTTATCATTGTTAATTACATCTCCAACGCTGTTAATTAACTTGATAATTGCCTTGGCTCTTCTGTATCCTGCTGATGCTTTTGCACCGAATATGAAAGTTCTTGGATAAAATTCCATACTAGGGTTCATCTTTATTGTATTATAAAGATGCATAACATGCAAGATATTTAATAATTGTCTTTTGTATTCATGCAATCTTTTTACCTGAACATCAAAAATTGATCTTGGATCAACCTCAATTCCGTTATGTTCTTTAATATACTGTGCAAGTCTTACCTTGTTCTGGTACTTGATATTCATAAATTCCTTCTGGCACTGTACATCATCAACATAAACAGATAATTCATTAATGTGAGGAAGATTAGTTATCCAGTCTGGTCCAATCTTATTAGTAATCCACTCTGCAAGTAAAGGATTACCATGTAATAAGAATCTTCTCTGCGTAATACCATTAGTTTTATTATTAAACTTCTGAGGCATCATCTCATAGAAATCCTTTAACTCTCTCTTCTTAAGAATCTCTGTATGAAGTCTTGCAACACCATTTACTGAAAAACTTCCTGCAATTGCAAGATAAGCCATTCTTACCTGTCCGTCATAGATAATAGCCATTCTCTGAATCTTGCCATTGTCAGTTGGGTACATCTTCTTAATATCTATAACAAATCTTCTGTTTATTTCTTCAACTATCTGATAAATTCTAGGAAGAAGTCTTGAGAATAACTCTAATGGCCATTTTTCAAGTGCTTCTGACATGATTGTATGGTTCGTATAAGCACAAGTCTTAGTAGTAACATCCCATGCATCATCCCATGATAAATCATAATCGTCCATAAGAACTCTCATAAGTTCTGGCACTGTAACTGTTGGATGTGTATCATTTAACTGGAAGCAAACCTTCTCATGAAGTTTTCTGATATCATCATGCTTTTCCATGTACTTTGCAACGGCTCTGTTAACACTTGCTGATACAAAGAAATACTGCTGTTTAAGTCTGAGTTCCTTACCTGCATAGTGGTTGTCATTAGGATAAAGAACTTCGCAGATAGTTCTTGCAAGGTTCTGCTGCTCAACAGCCTTCTGATAATCACCCTTGTCAAATGAATCAAGGTTAAATGTATCTATTGCCTCTGCATCCCATATTCTAAGTGTATTAACTACGTTATTGCCATATCCAACTATCGGCATATCATATGGCACTGCAAGTACAGACTGATAATTCTCCTGAATAAACTTGTCTCTGCCCTTTTCATCTTTAGTTACTCTTACATATCCGCCAAACTTAACTTCTACAGCATACTCTGCTCTCTTCATTTCAAATGGATTGCCATGTTTTAACCAGTTATCTGGCACCTCAACCTGAAAACCATCTTCTATCTTCTGTTCGAACATACCATATTTGTATCTTATACCACAGCCATATGCAGGATAACCAAGAGTTGATAATGAATCAAGGAAACATGCTGCAAGTCTTCCAAGACCACCATTACCAAGTGCTGGATCTGGCTCTTCATCCTCTATAACATTAAGATCTATGTTATACTCCTGCAAAACCTCTCTAACTACTTTGTCCGCTCCAATGTTAATAATATTATTTCCTAATGCTCTTCCCATTAAGAACTCCATTGACAAATAATAAACCGTCTTTGCATCCTGCTTCTCATATTCTTTATGAGTAGCCATCCACTGATCCACAATAATGTCCTTTACCGCATAGGATACTGCCTGGAATATCTGCTGCTTACTGGCTTCTTTAACAGATTTTCTAAATAGTATCTTTAAGTAATCCTCTACGTTTTTCTTAAATTCTGCTTTTTCAATATTCTGCATAATGAACCTCCATTTTCTAGATACTTTTTTATTAATAATCCTATTAAGTAACAACAGGATATTACATAACTAATTATTTATCGGATATTTCCAAATTTTTCTAAAGGTTAACATACATATAATATATCA
>JAILNW010000166.1 GCA_024691145.1 Lachnospiraceae bacterium | reverse complement strand
TTTACTCTGTATTCCATACCATTGAGACTGTACTCTTGCTATTTCTTTAGCATAATAATAACAAATGGACAAGTATTTTCTTCCTACTATAAAGGACTCCCCATCTACCGATGAGTAACAAGTCATAAGATTATGCAATCCTATATCTATAGACAAATATCTACCATTATCTGCATCTGGTTTAACATTTTCTATTTCATAAATAACAATTATCTCACATTTGCCATTTTCTGGCGGATATATTTTTATCTGCTTTATGTTATCTGTTTTCTTGAAAATCTTATTTTCAAGATATAGGTATTCATTACAGATATCATACTGCTCTTTCATATATTTTTTTAATGTTCTTGATATCGTTAGTCTTACTTTTTCTGAATCCTTTTCATGTGTTATTCCATTCTGCATATATGTAATGGCTTTGTTATCATGTTTATATCCTGGCGGTTTTGGATTTTCTACTCCTTTCGTTTTTAACAGAACATAGAATGATTTCCAGCCTTTATCTAGTTCTTTGCATACTTCCTGAGCTGTCTGTGATGGCAGCTGTTTATACCATATATTCTCTTTATGAGCCTTCTTTTGATAATACCAGTCAGGATATTCTACAGGTAAGTTAAGTTCCTTATAGTTTTTTCTCTCATAATTGCATACATTCCAAAGCTTATAGGCTGAATAACACATATGTCCTATAATGTTTTCTTCATCATTTTTTATCTTTATTACAGTCTTTACTGACAACAGCATTATTCTACCCCCCTAATATGTTTTACTTTGATGTTCTATATATCTTCTTATATTATTTTCTGATACAGAACCTATTGTCTCACAATAATATGAATGATTCCATAATCCACCTTTCCACAGCTTCTTTCTTAACTCGGGAAATTTTTCAAATAACTTTCTACCTGTTATACCTTTTAGATTTTTAACAATATTTGTTACAGAAATTTTTCTTCTATATTTGACTGACCATACAATATGGTAATTAATATTATAAACACAATTTCTTGAATGAATTAATTTTCTTTCATACAACATAGTATACACTATCAATGTTATGAATGCAACAATTTTTAATTTTTTTTTAGTTTGCGTGGCTTCGCCACGGACGCTTTCATCTCGGTAATTGAATTACCGAGGATTCCCGCTTATCTTCCTAAATCCAATGTTCCATAATCATCATCAAATTTTAAAATAAATAATGACTTAATGCCACCAGCCAAATCTCTTGTGGGTATACTTCCAAAGTCAGGATGTATAACAGAATTTTTATCAACAACATCCGCACCACTAATCTCTTTTATTATTTTTTTACCAAATTCAGATTCAATACATTCATAATCGATGTTTGCATCAAAATAATCATTTCCAGATAATAATGCATCATCAACATCACCAAAAAATATGTTTAACATTAACGCTCACCTTCTCAAAAAACATTACAATAATTACCATATTATACCATACACTCATGTATATTTCAACAAAAAAGCCCTGCAATCCTTATTTCTACGGATTGCAAGGCTTTTCTCTATTGCTCTTCAACTGATATATCAATTGAAAAATGTTTATGACAGTTATTACACTCATAATCCATGATTATGCTTCCATCCTCATTACTTATAGTCTTTCCCTCACCAAAGCTATGACCAGTTGCTTCTAAGATTTCCATTTTCTTATCAGTATAACTTTTCCCATCATATTCTGCCTTTGCAGTATAAATAATTTCTCCAGTTTTAACACATGTTGCTTCTTTTACTTTTGCAGTAATTTTAGCAGCTATTTCCTCCGTTCCTGAATCCTTGTTTATTATCATATCTGCTTTTTTATAGTCATCGCTCCATTTCCATTGTATTGAGATTCCAGAATTTTCTTCTGCATTATCACCAGTATCATTAAAATCAACGTTTGTTCCAGCATTAGCTGAACGGTCTTTAGCTTCTGCCTTTCTTGCATCCGTCATAGTTATGTATGAATTTACAACAATAACAGAACCCATAACCATGCCAATTACCTGCTTAAGTAACTGTTTTTTTATATTCTTTGCTTTTAATAATTCTTTATTTCTTTTGGCTTTATTTATAATACTCTTTTCTTTTGCCAGCCTTCTGGCTCTCAAATCTCTCATTTCTAAAATCTTAACACGTTCTTTGGCTTTGATATTTGAGAACTGCAAAGGTTTACTACGCTGCATGTTTTTACGAAGAACGTTATATTCATTATCAGTGTTATGGCGTCCTCCAATTTTATTTTTTATTTCACGCCTGTTAAATTCGTCAATCCTCACTGAGCACACCTCACTTTACAAAATTCTCATAAATATAATTACTCTTCATCTCCACCAAGCTGAATATCGTTATTATCAAATAGTATTTTTAACTCACGATTCATAATTCTTTGTACGCTATATCTTTTGCTTTCCTGACAAATAGCAACAAATGTTATAAGCTGAATTCCACTTTCCTGTATTTCAGATAGTCCAAGGTAAAAAGGTCCTCCTTCAATATCATCATACTGTTCCATAAGATTTTCAAGTTCAGCATTTTTTATTACTTCTTCAACCTTTTCAAAAGGTACATCAGCACTTATAGGAATATCACAAATGGCATAAGACAAATGATTAGTCATATTAACAAGTGACTCTATAGATGAATTTCTTAATATCAAAATATCTCCACCTTCATCTTCTAACTGTGTAGATCTTATTCCAATTGATAGCACAGTTCCACGAAAGTCATCTATAACAACTATGTCTCCGACATCAAATAAATGCTCAGCAATTATAAAAAATCCTGCAACAATATCTTCAATCAAAGATGTAACACCTAAACCAAAGATTAAACTTAATATTCCAAGTCCTGCCAAGAGTTCAGCAGTATTTACTCCTAAGGCACTTAAAATCAGGAATAACAATATAATTATTGATACATACTTAACCAGATTTTGAATAAGCTCTATTAGTGCAACTCCTGTACGTTTTGTAATGCCCTTGTTTCTAGCAAGTAATGAAATAAAAAACTGTAATATTCTGCTGATACTAAGAGTAAATATAATTAAACCAATTATTCTTATTACTTTATTTGGTTTCTCTATATCAGAAAAAATATCCAAACTTAAAAGGAATTCACTATCCTTGCCTACAAGTTCTTCTCCATATATAAGTAATATAAAATATGCAAAGGCTATTATCAATGAAATTCCTCTCATTATAATTGTCCCAACAGTGAGAGGCTCTTTTTTCACCGCTTCTACACCTATTCCCTGTTTATTCATTAATTTTTCAAGTTCACTTCTATCTATTTGTATTCCATCTCCATATGACATATGCATTAGTCCTTTCTTTTATTGGTATTATGATAAAAAACTAACTAGTCTAATCTTTCCCCAGCTGTCGGCTCTATTCCATTCTCCTTAAGAAGTTTTATACTTGCCTCAAGGCATTTGTAACGAAGTTTTTTCTGTTTCAAAACATCACATACAACCAAGAAACGAAGCGAAACATGGGATTTTCCTACATGGTCTATAAATATTCCCGCAACTCCGCAAAAAATTGGTCCCATTAGTATTCTTCCTTTAGATACTTTCATAAAATACTCTGAGTTGTTTAGTATAATTGACTTTACCTTTTCAATATCTGTATCTGCTGGTACTGTTATTTCCCATCTTGCACTTGCTGTATCACGGCTTATATTAGTAAAGCCTACCATCTTTGAATTATTAATAACTTTCATTTGATTATATCTTGCTACAGTAGTTGTTCTAAGACCAATTCTTGTAACGTCTCCCATCAAACCATCTACAATAATTCTTTCACCTATTCTTATCTGATCTTCACATATTAAGAATATTCCGCTAATTAAGTCACTTACAATACTTTGTGATCCATAACCTATAATTAAAGATATAACTCCAGCAGAAGTTAAGATTACTGTAGTATCCACTCCTATCTGATATAGTGAATA
>JAILNW010000186.1 GCA_024691145.1 Lachnospiraceae bacterium | reverse complement strand
AGTGCAAAATGTATAAAAAGACCTCAAGGTGTTTGCCTTGAGGTCTTTTTTTGGGTTTAGTAAAATTTCTATATTTTTTAGTATATAACAGCTACACCTGTGCTTCCGATGCTACCGGAAATCTTGCCATTTGATACTGTGAATTTGTTATTAGTAAGAGCATCTGTATATTCACCGTCACCTAATGTATTAACAGTCATATTAGAAACAGATGTTGAAGTTCCACTTACATTTACAAGTACTGCACCACCGTTTGTTGCACCCTTTGTATAGTATCTTTCGTTCATTACAACATTTCCTGAATAGCTGAGCCATTCTGAAGAATCTACAAACTTGTTGTGGAACTGGTTAACAGCTACAACCATGTCATCCTTCCAGTTTGTTGTTCCTACATTACCCATGCTTGCTGAACCAGGTCTTGCAAAGTAAAGTGAAGCTGCATTTACTCTTGAAGCTGCGATTGCCCAGGTTTTATTAATAGTAGAAGTACTTATTGAAGAAGTATTGCTGATTCCGCCACTTCCTGAACTTCCTTCGTATGTATCATGTGACTCAGCCCAGATTACAAGTTTGTCAGCTTCCTGTTCTGTATAGTAATAATATGAGCTTGCTGCTGAGGCATTCTGGTTATTTACGTTGTTAAGGAGGTTGTCACCTGTTTTATTATCTACAACACTCATAAGTGAAGTGTAAGACGAGTATGAACGAGTATCACCAGGAGTGTTAAGTATTTCACCGTAGCAGTATAAATCAATTCCCTTTGATGAACTTGCATATGAAGTTGCTGTTCCGATTACGTTGTTCCAGAAGTTTGACGCACATGAACCATCATCTGAAGTTTCAATATGTTTTGCAGCATCAAATCTGAATCCGTCTACACCACAGTCTATACACTGCTTTAATAAGCTTATTACTCTGTCCTGTACATATGTGCTGCCTGTGTTAAGGTCAGGCATTCCGATATTTCCATAAACTACGTTGATTGTTGAAGAATCATAGCAGTCATAATATGGATGAATGTAAGAACTGTAATTGTTGTATATTGTTGGTTCATAAGTTGCAACTCCTGAACACAAGCCTGTTGATGAACCGTCATTTGCTAAATGGTTTACAACTATATCACATATAATTTTTATATCATATTTTTCAGCTTCTGCACAAAGAGATGCCAAGTCGCTTGCATTGCCAAGCCATGAGTTTTCTGCAATTGAAATGCTAAGTGGCTGATATAATTTCCACCAGTTGCTTCCAACATCTGTATAAGAAGCATTATAATCCTTTGGCTGCTGAACAGGTGAAGTCTGAACTGCTGTGTAACCTGCTTCGGCTATATCCTTAAGATTTGCTTTTATATTACTGTATGACCAGTTAAATGCATGAAGTATAACACCGTCCTGTATATCTTCTGGAAGATTGTAATCAGCTGAAGCTGTAGCGGCAGCAGTTGGTGAAACTGTTGCAGTTGCAGAAGCAGTTTCTACTGGCGTTTCAGTTTCAGAAGGAGTTTCAGTTGCATTTGGATCAGTGTATGTACTCCAAGTTGCATATGCATTTTTTTCACCTGAAAAATAAGAAATATAATTAGCTGAGGAATCGATTATGATATCGCCTGTCTGGTTATAAACTTTTCCTGAAGACCAAGTAGTTGAATCTGTGGAACATCTTGCAAGAATTACACCGTAGTAAGAACCTGCAGGAACTGTTGCTTTGTAAATGCCTGAATCTGAAGTTTCGCTAAGTGAAACCCAGTTTGTATTAGTTCCAAAGAAATATGCTCTGTGATAGCATCCAGAGTTTGTCCACCATGAATTACCGCAATTGGCAAGATTTACATAGAAAACCTCTGTTCCGTCATAAGTCCTTTCGCTGCTTCCAGCTTTACTTTTCTTTGCAGCAGTAAATGAAATGGCTGCAACAGCAAAAACAACTGCACATAAAAGTGTGATAATAAGTTTTTTGTTTGTTACTTTTCTTTGCATAAAAATAACCTCCATCCGAAAAAATAAATCTATAATGAAAAAACATCCCAACAATGAGAGCATATAAGAATGGTTTTTAACCTTTATCTGACTCTCGCTATAATATACAAAAAAGAAAAATCATTTGGGACCTTTTTAGAGAAAATATTAATGAAAAAATCATATTTGGTAAAAATGTAGGTAAATATGCATAAAAATGTAACAAAATACACAAATTCATATACAGTTTGCACAACTTTGTATTGTGCTTGCATAATAACAGAGTTCATTATATAATAAGTAGTGGGTAAAAAGAGATATAAGTAATAAGACAAGGAGGGCATAGTTATTATGCTTGAATTAAAGAATGTAACATATAAGGTAACAGAGAATAATATAGATAAAACGATTATTGACGGCCTTGATCTTACAGTTGAAGATGGAAAGTTTATTGTTATAACAGGACCAAATGGTGGAGGCAAGTCAACTCTTGCAAGAACTATTATGGGTATTAATAAGATAACAAGCGGTAATATTATTCTTGATGGAGAGGATATAACTGAAAAAAGCATAACTGAAAGAGCTAAAGCAGGAATAAGCTTTGCGTTTCAGCAGCCAGTTGTATTTAAGGGAATTAAAGTATTAGATTTATTAAGACTTGCAGCAGGAACTAAGATTTCTGTAACAGAAGCATGTGAATACTTATCAAAAGTAGGTTTATGTGCAAAAGAATATATTAACAGAGAAGTTAATTCATCATTATCAGGTGGTGAGCTTAAAAGAATAGAGATTGCAACAGTAATTGCAAGACATACAAAGATATCTATATTTGACGAGCCAGAGGCTGGTATAGATTTGTGGAGTTTTAACAATCTTATTCAGGTTTTTGAGAATATAAGAAAGACAATCAATGGAACAGTAATAATTATATCACATCAGGAGAGAATTATTAATATAGCAGACGAGATTGTAGTTATAAAAGATGGTAAAGTGGCTACAAGAGGAACAAAGGAAGAGATATATCCTGAGCTTGTTAAGTCATCTTCAATAACTGGTGCAGGCTGTTCAAAATTAATTGAGGAGGGTCCTGTAGTATGTTAGATGTAATACAAAAACAATTATTAGAAGAGGTTGCTGATCTTCATGAGGTTCCAGCGGGAGCTTATAATATCCGTGCAAATGGAGAGATGGCTTCACGTAATACAACAGCCAATATAGACATTGTTACAAAAACAGATGGAAAAAGCGGAATAGATATAAAGATAAAAGACGGAACAAAGAACGAAAGTGTGCATATACCTGTAGTACTTAGCCAGAGTGGCATTAAAGAGATGGTATATAATGACTTTTATATAGGAGATAACTGTGACGTTACCATTGTTGCAGGCTGCGGTATTCATAACAGTGGAAGCAAGGATTCAGAACATGATGGTATACACAGATTTTTTGTAGGAAAGAATTCAAAAGTAAGATATGTAGAAAAGCACTATGGTTCAGGAGAGGGAGAAGGAAAGAGAATTCTTAACCCTGTTACAGAGGTGTACCAAAAAGAGAACAGTTATGTTGATATGGAGATGGTACAGATTAAGGGTGTTGATTCTACAATAAGAGAAACAAAGGCAGAACTTGAAAAGGGAGCAACACTTATTGTTCATGAGAGACTTATGACTCATGGAAACCAGAGTGCAACAAGTATTTACACAGTAGAACTTAATGGAGAAGATTCAAGCACAGATGTAATATCACGTTCAGTTGCAAAGGATACTTCAGAACAGATATTTGAAGCGAGTATTGTTGGTAATAATAAGTGTAATGGTCATGCCGAGTGTGATGCCATTATTATGGATAAAGCACATGTTGTGGCTATTCCTAAGCTTGATGCCAAGAATATTGATGCAGCACTTATTCATGAAGCTGCCATTGGAAAGATAGCAGGAGACCAGCTTATTAAGCTTATGTCTTTAGGTCTTACAGAACATGAAGCAGAAGAACAGATAATTAACGGATTCTTAAGATAATTGGAGGACGAATATTATGATGAACATGGGTGCTATAATGAAGATAAAAAGTGCATGGGAAACATTTACTTACAATCATCCAAAGTTCCCACTGTTTCTTAATGCAGTAAAGACTAAAGGAGTGCCTGTTGATACTATAGTTTCTATATCATTTACCTATCCAGATGGAAAGGTTGTTGATACAAATCTTAAAGTAACTCCTTCGGATTTGGAACTGTTTGAAGTATTGAAGAATATAAAATAGAAATCAGGGGATTAAATTGGGAAAAACCATTAGTAATAAAACACAGGGAATATTGTGGGTGTTATCCGCAGCTTTCTTTTTCGCAGCTATGAATATGTTTGTAAAGCTGGCTGGAGATGTTCCATTTGTACAGAAGAGCTTTTTCAGAAATATAGTTGCTGCTGTAATAGCATTTATAATGGTTATAAGAACAAAGGAAAAAACAAAACTTACAAAAACCAACGTATTTGATTTATTTATGCGTTCGGTTTTTGGTACACTTGGCATACTTTGTAACTTTTATGCAGTTGACCATATTAATATTTCAGATGCATCATTGCTTAACAAGCTGTCACCATTTTATGCGGTTATATTGTCCATGTTTATACTGAAGGAAAAGGCTAATAAATCAGACTGGATATTTCTAATAATAGCTTTTCTTGGAGCATTATTTGTTATAAAGCCTACATTTGATTTCAGATCCTTTCCAGCATTTATGGGACTTTTAGGTGGTATGATGGCAGGAACTGCATATACATTTTTAAGAAAGGTTGGATTATCTGGTGTTAAGGGACCTATAATAGTTCTATTCTTTTCTACATGTTCCTGCACACTGGTTTTACCTTACTTATTATTTAATTACTCACCTATGTCGAAATATCAGCTGACTATGTTAATTATGGCTGGATGCAGTGCAGCACTTGCACAAATCAGCATAACAGCAGCATATACGAAGGTGCCGGCAAAGGAAATATCAGTATTTGACTTTTCACAGATACTATTTGCAGCTATTCTGGGAGCTTTATTCTTAGACCAGCTGCCTGACAGATACAGTATTATTGGTTATATAATTATTATAGTTACAGCAGTTGCAAGATGGAAATATATGCTTAATCATTCAGAGAATTAGGAAAAGGAGACTTGATTTATGGAAAGAAAAAATGCATGGACTACTTATGATGATGAAGATTTAGAGAAGTTAGAACTTACTTCAGAGTCTTACAAGGATTTTTTAACTAAGTGTAAAACTGAAAGAGAATGTATCCAGTATATAGTTGGACAGTCTAAGGAAAAGGGTTACAAGGATATAAGAGAGTATATAGATGGCGGTATTCCTTTGGCAGCAGGAGATAAGGTTTATGCTGTATGCATGAATAAGATGATTGCTCTTTTTAATATCGGTACAGAACCATTATCAAATGGTATGAATATATTAGGGGCACATATTGATTCGCCTCGTATTGATGTTAAGCAGAATCCTTTGTATGAAAGTGCAGAGCTTGCTTATCTTGATACTCATTATTATGGCGGAATTAAGAAGTACCAGTGGGTTACACTTCCTCTTGCACTTCATGGTGTTGTTGTTAAGAAGGACGGAACTGTTAAAGAAGTATCTATAGGAGAAAGAGACAGTGACCCTGTATTTGTTATAACTGATTTGTTGATTCATTTGTCAGGAAAGCAGCTTGAGAAGAAGGCAAATGTTGTTGTTGAAGGAGAAAATCTTGACCTTCTTTTTGGCAGCAGACCAATTGAGGAAGATGAAACATTAGATGAAAAAGAAAAGAAAACTGTTAAGGCGAATGTTCTTAAGATTTTAAAGGATTATTATGAAATGGAAGAGGAAGACTTTATGTCTGCTGAGCTTGAGATTGTTCCTGCAGGTAAGGCAAGGGACTGTGGTATAGACAGAAGTATGATTCTTTCTTATGGACAGGATGACAGAGTTTGTGCTTATACATCACTTCTTGCCATGCTTGAGTGTGATAAGGTTTCAAGAACTTCCTGCTGTCTTCTTGTTGATAAAGAGGAAATTGGAAGTGTTGGTGCAACAGGCATGCATTCAAGATTTTTTGAAAATACTGTTGCTGAGATTGTGGCTCTTCTTGAGGGTGAATCAGAACTTAAGGTAAGAAGAACTCTTCAGAATTCTACTATGCTTTCATCAGATGTAAATGCAGCTTATGATCCTCTTTATGCAGATGCATTTGAAAAGAGAAGTGCATCTTATCTTGGAAAGGGGCTTGTATATAGCAAGTTTACTGGAAGCAGAGGAAAGAGCGGTTCTAATGATGCCAATGCAGAATATATTGGAAAGCTTAGAGATGTAATGGAGAAGGGCGAGGTAAATTACCAGTTTGCTGAACTTGGAAAGGTTGATATAGGTGGTGGCGGAACTATCGCTTATATTATGGCTAATTATGGAATGCAGGTAATTGACAGTGGTGTTGCTGTTATGAGTATGCATGCTCCTTGGGAACTTACAAGTAAAGCCGATGTTTACGAAGCTTATAAAGGTTATGTGGCATTTTTGAAATATATGAATTGATAAGTTAATTTGGAGGATAATATGGTAAGAATTAATAAAGATACAACCATAGGAGAATTATTAAGAATTAATCCTGAAATAGGAGGTATCTTAAGCGGAATGGGTCTTAACTGTGTTGGCTGTATGTCTGCAAGAAATGAAACATTAGAGCAGGCAGCAGAGGTTCATGGTATGGACGTTGATGATTTAGTGGAAGATATTTGCGGATTTTTAGATACCATGTGATAAAGTAGCTTGAGTTGTATGAAAGGGTATATATATGAAAGAAAACAGTAAGAAAATCAAGGTGGTGTTAATTGCCTTTATTCTGATTATTGTTATGGGACTATATGTAGGGATTTGCTATAAATATAAGGATAGTTTAAATACTGACTTCCTTGTAAAACTTATGCCGGAGAACAGGGCACTGGCTATATTGACTTTTCTTGGTGTTTATTTTGTTAAAGGCTTTTTGATAGTTTTCCCTACACCAGTACTTAGTATGGCATCGGGTATTATATTTGGAATACCATTATGTTATTTTGTTAGTATAACAGGAACACTGATTGAGTTTTCAGCGATATACTTTGTGGGAAGGCTTATTGGACACAGGCTTATTAACTGGATTAAAGAAAAGTATGAGATTATTGAAAAGATTGAAAATCTTCAGAATAATAATGTATTCTTTGTTGCATTTTTATTCAGAATTGTATCGGTAATACCATATGATATAGGAAGTCTGTATTTTGGTGCAAGTGAGTCGGGGTTTTTAGAGTATCTTAGTGGAAGCATTCTTGCAGCAAGTGTTAATATTATACTGATGTCCACTCTTGGAGAATATATTCTAAAGCCTTACTGCTGGCAGTTCTGGCTGATTATTATGGTAAAAGTTACAATGACGGTTTTAGCATATAAAATCAGAGGAAAAATTAATGACAAAAAAGTCCCTAAAAATGATTAGGGACTTGTATTTTATAATGAGAAGGATTCTATGTAACTGCAAAACCGTACTTGCAAGCAGAATAATTTAGATATATCATAGTATATAGGGAATGTGGTTACTTAGGAGGTGCAAGCTTGGAACAAAACAGTACGTGTAGCTTAGAACTAGATAATATAGATGAATTGATACAAAAAAACATGGGGTTTATTATAAAAACTGTAAGTGGTGTCACTAACAGATATGTTTCGCTGGAGAATGATGAAACACTTAGTGTTGCATTATTAGCATTTGCGGAAGCTGCAAAGAGATACGAAAGTGACAGAGGTAATTTCTTCGCATTTGCAAAGCTTGTTATGGAGAGCAGGTTAAAGACTTATCTTTCTAAGGAATCTAAGAATAACAGTGAATCTCTTGAAGACATGCTTTCGAAGGAAGGGGACCTTTATGCCAAGAATGTAGGTCTTATATGGGAAGACAAACATGATAAGAGTAATTATAATATACTTCAGGATGAGATAGAAACTTTGAATAGAGAGCTTTTAAATTATGGGATAACCTTTGAGGAATTGTCGGAGTCTTCTCCAAAGCATATTGACACAAGAAAGAACTGTGTTGAACTTGCAGGGAAGATAAGTAAGGACGATTATATGATCGAGGTGATTGAAAGAAAGAAAAAACTTCCTATTAAGGAGACGAGCTTAAGATATAACGTGACAGAGAAGTTTTTAAAACGCAACAAAAGTTTCATTTTGACAGTTGTTATTATTTATCATAACAATCTTGGAGCACTATCAAGATGGATTAAACAGGCGGTGATTAGATGAATCGTTACGGATTAAGAAAAGCAGTTGTTATGGATATCAAGAAGAACTATGCAATTGCTTTAGATAACAATGGGGAATTTTTAAAAATCAAGAAGAAAGCAGGCATCGAAAAGGGACAGACAATATTTGTATTAGAAGAGGATATTTTAGGCAATAAGAAGAAGGAACATACATTTTTTCAAAAATATGGTTTATTTTCAAGAAAAGAATTATATGTGGCAGCAGTGCTTATTATAGTATTTGTAGTTGTTTATGTTGATATATCTAAGTCAACTACAGCTAATGCTGATTCCTGTCTGTATATTGAAGGAGATTATGGCGTAGAGCTTGAACTTAATGATAAGGATGAGATTACAAACGTAAAAATCAGGAAGTTTGACAAGGATGGAGATATTAAGCCTGATAAGAAGGACAAAGAACCTGCTGAGAAGCCAGAAGAGAAGAAAGATTTAAAGCCTTTGGAAGAAAAAGAAAAACCAGCGGAACCTAATGAGAATAATACAGATAATGCAGATACTGAAATTAAAGAGGAAGCTGTAAAACCAGAAGAACCAGTGGAGCCAGAGAATTCATCAAAGTGGATAGGAAAGAACATTGATGAGGTTATAGGCGATATTGTTCAGGATATTAATAAGAATGGTGATAAGGATATATCATATTCAGCAACTGGAAAGAAAAAGGACAACCTTGAAAAGAAGGTAAAGAAGTCCATTCATTAACAAGATAATAAGAGTATTCTTAATTCATATTTTTTATTTGTTTTCCTTAAAAGGAGTGGCATAAGCCACTCCTTTTAAGATTTGTAGCAAGTTATATGGCATTAAAAAGAAGCAGAAAA
>JAILNW010000175.1 GCA_024691145.1 Lachnospiraceae bacterium | reverse complement strand
GAATGGTTGTAAAAACAGCTATTAAGTATAATACAGAAACTAATTATATTGAGATAAAGCCGCTTAGCGAATATTCACTTGGAACATATGTGAAAAATGTAGGAAAGAAAGTTAATTCAGATTCTCTTATTAATTCAGGAGAAGATGCAAAACTTGATTCTGTAATATCAGCATCTACTTTTGTGGCAGCTATTATATACATAGTATGTAAAGTATCTCTTGAAGCATGGTTATCTGTAATAATATCGGTTATAATTATTAAGTCTGGTTTGGAGATGCTTAAAGAAACTGTATCTCATATAATTGGAGAACAGGGAGACTATGAACTTGCTAACAGTATAAAAAAGACCGTTAGAGATTTTGAGGAGGTAAAAGGTGCATATGATCTTGTTCTTCACAATTACGGACCCGATGCACACCACTGTTCAATTCACATAGAAGTTCTTGATACATTTTCAGTGGATAAACTGGATCAGTTACAGAGAGATATAGCCTCAAAGGTTTATGAAGAACATAATGTTATAGTTACAGCAATAGGTGTCTATTCTATTAATACAAAAGACAAAGATATAGTAGATATAAGAAAAAATGTTCATGATATCGTAATGTCTCATAAGAATGTACTTCAGATGCATGGTTTTAATGTTAATCTGGAAAGAAAAACAATGAGATTTGATACTGTTATCAGTTTTGATGCAGAAGACAGAGTTGGACTTTATAATACAATTGTTGAAAATGTAAAGAATGCATATCCAGGATTTAATATAGGAATTGTAATGGATACGGACTTCAATGAAAGGGCATAGAAAAAGCAGGCAGAAATGCCTGTTTTTTCTATGGTTTAATTTTGAATAACAGTTTTACTTCATGTTTCAGGTTTTTGCCTGATGCGGACATTACATTTTTTGTTATATTAAGATAGTAATCTGTTTCAAGTGAATATTCGCTAAGCGGCTTTATCTCAATATAATTAGTTTCTGTATTATACTTAATAGCTGTTTTTACAACCATTCCTGCAGCATCAGTAACATACATATTTGATGTGTTTACAGATACAGGATCCAATGGTTCTGAAAAACGTATTTTCCATATAACGTGTCCAGATTTTCCTGTAATTTCGTCCCTTATTATTGTACTGCTATCAACATTGGTACGTGTTAATTCCAGCATTGACATATTTATTCCCTCCTCCGAATAGTAGGACCTAAAATAGGTCAAATGGCCTCCATGCCTCTACAGTATATATATCGACAAAGATTTTAATCAAAATAACAGTAAATTATTCCTATAAATTATGGATAATCTTTGTAAAATATAGACTTTATTGTAAATTTTTGTTAAAATATTAGTATATAGATAAATAATTTTAGGGAGGAAAAGTCGTGGATAATAATGCCAAGATAGAACAATGGGAACGTAAGTTATTGGATTTTGGATTGAGAAATACATTGTTAAATATGAAGTTATCAAAAACACTTGTACCACTTGCATTTTCATCTGTAGAAAAATTAGAAGATGATATGTTTGATGGAAAAGAATTCTCTGTATTACCAAAAACAGAGGATATGAAGATAAGTATAAGTGATTTTAACTTCGAAATGATGAGTGATTTTGTAACAGAACTTGAGAAATCAAACGAAATTATAGAAAACATAGACAATTCTGAGAGTGAAATAGTAATTGAAGAACCAACTGAAACATCAGAAACTACGGAAGTGGTAACAGAAGAAGTTTCAGAGCAGTCACAGAAACAAAATGAACTTCTGGATTTCCTAAAGAAGCAGTTTAATAAAGGAATACTTCATTCTGTTTATACTGAATCAGAACTTGATACAATATTAAAGAATGTGTACAGAGCATCAAAAACATCCATAGAAGAGAATGGTTCTAATACACTTTACCTTGCCATAGGTCTTATAAAATGGTATGAAGATGATAAGGCAGACAAGGCAAGATATGCACCTGTTCTCATGGTACCTATAGAAATAGTAAGAAAATCTGTGGCAGGAAAATATGTTATAAGAATGAGAGATGATGAACCACAGATTAACGTAACTATACTTGAGAAGATAAGACAGGACTTTGGAATAGTAATAGAGGGACTAGAAACCTTGCCAGAGGATGAGCATGGATTAGATGTAAAGAAGATACTTGAAATTATAAAGGACGGCATTGCTGTTCAGAAAAACTGGGAAGTACTTAAATCTTCATACATAGGAATATTTTCATTTTCACAGTATGTTATGTGGAATGATTTGAAAAACAGAACAGAAGATCTTATGAAAAATAAGATAGTAAATAGTCTCATAGAAGGAAAACTTACATGGGAAGCAAAGACCATGAATATGGAAGATATGGTTGATGGAGAAGATGTACTGCTTCCTATAACAGCAGATGCATCACAGCTTTTTGCTATAAAAGAAGCCTGCCAGGATAAAAGTTTTGTACTTCATGGACCTCCAGGAACAGGAAAGTCCCAAACTATAACATCGCTTATTGCCAATGCTCTTGCAAGTGGAAAGACAGTTCTCTTTGTTGCAGAAAAGATGGCAGCCCTTAATGTTGTTAAGAAGAGACTTGATAAGATAGGAATAGGACCATTTTGTTTGGAATTACATTCTAATAAAGCAAAGAAAAAAGATGTAATTGAACAGTTGCGAATTGCAACAGAAGTAACAAAGAAAGCATCTCCAAAGGAATATGCAAAGAAAGCTGAAGAAATAAAACAGCTTAGAGTAGAACTTGATAAATATGCAAAAGAATTGCATAAAGAAAATTTATGCGGATTAAGTGCATATGAATTAATAAACAAATATGAAAAATATTGTGAAGCAGAAGATGTAAAAATATTTGATGATGCATTTTTAGAAACAATAAAGGATGGAGATATTGATAAATTTAACACTCTTGTAGAAAGAATGATTGTAGCCGCTAAGGAAACAAGACATCCTGCTAATCATCCATTACAAAGTATAGGATGTGCAGAGTTTTCACAAAAACTCAGTAATTCCGTAAAAGATGTAATTGGCAAGTATAAGAGCAGTCTAGAAAATGCAGAATCAGAATATAATAAGATAAATGCTATACTGTCAGATTATTTTACTGTAAATGGTAAAGAATTTAAGGCTGATAATAAAACTTATAAAGCATATAACCAGCTGTCTGATATGTCTGAAAAATACAAATCGGTTTATGATATGCATAAGGACATAGAGAAAAACTACAGCGATGATTATTTTACAAATGATGCAGATGCACTTATTAAAGAGTATAAGGAGATAAGCATAAAGTGGTTTTTGCCAAAGTTACTTGGAATGAATACATTTGCAAAAAAGATGTCTCTTTATTCAAAGAATGCTGTTGATAAGAATAACATTCTTCCTGAACTTGAGAAATTAAGTACTTACCAGAAGGAAAAGAAGTCAGCAGATAAGATGCTTTATGCATACTGTATTATGCATAATTGTAAATGTGATGATATATCACTTATGGACAGCGAACAGTATATGGAGGCAGTACCTTCATATAAGAGCGCCTTCGAAACACTTAAAAATGATAAAAATGAGGCAGATACACTTCTTTCACTAAAAGAAATCAGTGAAGAAGATAATTATATAGAAGCTGCAACGAAAATGTGTGATGATATAAATGGTAATTATAATTCCCTTAAAGAGTGGATATCATGGAAGGGTGTTTGCAAAGAAGCCAGTGATGCAGGTCTTTCCGGGGTTGTTAAAGCCTATGAGGAAGGCATAGATCATGATAAGATATTTGATATTTACAGCAAGCAGTTATACAAAGGACTTGCATGCATAGCAATTGACAGTGATAAAGCACTTAGCGGATTTTCAGGTGTAACATTTGACGAGAAAGTAAGACAGTTTAGAAAACTTGACGAGCAGATTATGAGGTTGGCACAGGAAGAAATATATGCTAAACTTTGTGCAAATGTACCTGATTTTGCAATGGAAGCATCACAAAGCTCTGAAGTTGGAAAACTTCAAAAAGCAATAAGAAGCAACGGCAGAGGTATAAGTATAAGAAAACTTATGGAAACCATACCAAATCTTATAGCAAAGATTTGTCCATGTATGCTTATGAGCCCTATATCAGCAGCACAGTATCTTGATCCAAAGAGAAAACCATTTGATATAGTTGTATTCGATGAGGCTTCCCAGCTGCCAACAAGTAAAGCGGTTGGTGTACTTGCAAGAGGAAATAATGCAGTTATAGTTGGAGACCCTAAACAGATGCCACCTACATCATTCTTCTCAACAAATAACGTAGATGAAGAAGATATGGAAAATGAAGATTTAGAGAGTATCCTTGAAGACTGCCTTGCCCTTAATCTTCCTCAGACACATCTTTTATGGCACTATCGAAGCAAACATGAAAGTCTTATTGCATTTAGTAATAAGAGATTTTATGAGAACAAACTTTATACATTTCCTTCTGTTAATGACAGGGAAAGAAAGGTTGCTCTTTGCCATGTAGATGGATATTTTGACAGAGGTTCAAAGAGAATTAATAAAGCAGAAGCAGAGGCTGTTATTGAAGAAGTTAAGAGTATTTGCAATGATAAGGAACGTTCAAAACACAGTGTAGGTATAATAACATTTAACATATCACAGCAGAATCTTATTGATGATATGCTTACTGAGGCTTGTAAGCAGGATAAGAAACTGGAAAAATGGATAGACCAGGCAGAGGATCAATTATTTATCAAGAACCTTGAAAATGTACAGGGTGATGAAAGAGATATTATTCTTTTCTCAGTTGGATATGGTCCGGACAAAGAAGGCAATGTTTCAATGAACTTTGGACCACTTAACAGAGACGGAGGATGCAGAAGATTAAATGTTGCTGTATCAAGAGCAAAGTATGAGATGAAAGTATTTGCAACACTTACACCTGAGATGATTGATCTTAAGAGAACAAGCGCAGAGGGGGTTGCAGCACTTAAAGAATTCCTTGAATTTGCTTCAGGTAAAGAAGAAGTACAGGAAAATTCTGATAAGGGAAGCAAGGATACTAAGAATGCTGTTGCTAAGAAGATTGCAGAATTCCTAAAAGCAGAAGGATTTGAAACAGACCTTAATATCGGACATTCAAACTTTAAAGTTGATATAGGTGTCATTGATCCTGAAAATAGCGAACAGTACATACTTGGTATTATGCTTGATGGTGAAAGCTATCGAATAGCAAAAGCAACAAAAGACAGAGAAATATCTAACCTTGGAGTTCTGGAAAGTTTAGGCTGGAATGTTATAAGAATCTGGTCAATGGACTGGTGGGATAACAAAGACAAGGAACTTAATAAGATTAAGGCTAAGTTAGATGAAATAATTAATAATAGAAATAATGAAGTTACAGAAGAATCTGATACAGAAGAAGTAATTGAAGAAGTCGCAGAAGAAACTACAGAGGAAACACCTGCAGAATCTGCAGAAGAAGTGTCAGAGGGAATTACAGAGGAACAGGTTAATAAGTATGGTTTAAAGATTGTAAGGGCTGTTCCTTATAAAAAGGCAACACTTGGAGTTAAGGAGATAACATCAGCTGATTTTGTGAATGCAGAAAATGCAGAGATTATAAAGCAAAAGATAGCCTGGACAGTTAAAAATGAATCACCTGTACTTAAGAGAGTTCTTCAAAAGGAAATATTCCAAAGCTTTGCAATTGCAAGAAGTACAAAAGCAATGGAAGAAACATTTGACAGCATTATTGGCAGTATGGAATATGCTATTGTTAATGTAGGTGGAGAAGATGTTATCTGTAATGCAGAAGATGTTCCTGATAAATATGCAGGTTTCAGAAGTGCTACTACAGAAGAAAACAAGAGAGACTTAAAGGATATACCATTATATGAAGCTGGAAATGCTGTGGCTTATGTTCTTAAACAGCAGATAAGTTTAGGAAAAGATGACCTTGTAAAAGAAGCTTCAAAGGTTATGGGATATCAAAGAATATCACCTGCAGTAACAAGCCTTTATGAAGGTGCTATACAGTATATGACAGACGAAGGATATATTGTTGAAAATGAAGGCAGTTATGTGGTAAACGAGGAGCATAATGAGTTCTTCGAATTATTAAAAAATTCAATTGAGCAATAAGGAAATATTAATATGAGCAAACAGACTTGGAAGGCGGGCAACATGGTTTATCCTTTGCCTGCGGTAATGGTAACTTGTCAGAGTAATGAAGAAAATGCAAATATTATAACTGTAGCATGGACTGGTACAATATGTACCAATCCGGCTATGGTATATATATCTGTAAGACCAGAGAGACATTCTTATGGTATAATAAAAGAAAGCATGGAATTTGTTATTAATCTTACAACTAACAAGATAGTAAAGGAAACAGATAAATGTGGTGTTGTATCTGGAAGAGATGTTGATAAATTTGAGTTAACAGGACTTACAAAACAGAAAGCTAACATGGTAAAAGCACCACTTATTGAAGAATCACCTGTAAATATTGAATGTAAGGTGGAACAGATACTGGAACTTGGATCACATCACATGTTTATAGCAAAGGTTCTTTGTGTAAATGTTGATGAAAGCTATCTTGATGAAACAGGAAGACTTGATCTTCATAAAGCAGGATTAATAACATATTCACATGGAGAGTATTATGACATGGGCGAATATCTTGGCAAATTTGGATATTCTGTAAAAAAGAAGAAAAAGAAAAAGTAACAATTGAATAGGGGGAATATTAATGAAGCACATAAAAGTTGCATTGCTTGACTCGGGGGTTGATAAGAGTCTTAAGCTTAAAAATGTAATGTATGCAGAGTTTGGGGGATGTTATGGAGATGGTGATGATTACACAGGTCATGGAACTTCCATGGCGTATGTAATTAGCAGACAGAAGGATTTAAGCATTTATTCTTTAAAGGTATTTGAAAAAGAAAAAGAAATGCTTAATAGTGAAAGTGTTGCCACAATACAAAAGGCTATTATATGGGCAGCAGATAATAACATGGATATTATCTGCATGGCATTTGGCATGGGATATTCTAAGGAAATTGAATGTGCAATAGAATATGCCTATGATAAGGGCTGTGTATTAATTGCAGCAGATGGATATGAGGAACACACATATCCTGCAGGTTATAAATATGTTATTCCTGTTGTTAATACCAACAAAAGTGTTAGAACAAAGGTATTATATGGAATGGATGCAGTAATGAGTGGCTCAAGTGTTGAAGCTGCTCTTGAAACAAAGAATGTGGCTGATTTATGGCAAATGCATCCAGAATATTCTAACAGATTTATAATGATTTATATGAACAGAAAACACTTTATGGACGTAAAGTCAGAGCAGGATTACATTGAAGCCCACTGGTTTAAGACAAATCATAAGAGACTTATACTTCGCAATGAATTTAAGTATGTAATGGATAACTATGAGGATATTAAACTTTTAAAATGGGCAGCATCACTTCCTGATAAAATATATGTAATGAAAAGAGCGGGACTTCATCCATATTTTCATGGATATTATAAGTATGCAAAAGGAAATAAAAAGTGTAATTATGTAGCAGCATATATTTATCTTACAAGATGTGCAATTAATGGTTCGGTAAAAGGCGTTTCAAGAGAAGGCTTAGAGTCTGAAAATGAAATGTTAGATGAAATGGATAAGATACTTTTATACATTGAAGAAAATATAGATAAGCCAATACCAGCAGGAAAAGAAGGCAAAAAACAGATAAATATACTTAATGGGTATGAAAATACTGAAAAAAACAGAGGAATAATATACTGGGGGCTGGCTTTACATACACTGACGGATGTGTATGCTCATTCCACATTTATTGAAAGAAAAGATGGAAGTTACAGACTCCTTGGACATAGCAGACTTTTGTTTGGAATTCCTGAAGCAGATGCAACATTTTACGTACCAGACAGATATCAGACTGCAAAAACAAAGATATTTAAGGTAATAGAACATATGGTACATGGAACTGGTGGCGATGTTAAGGACTTTGAAGTAGTATATAATGAAGGATATAAAATAGGCAACCTGTATAACAACATTATTCAGATTGCCGAAGAAGAGCCAAAGATGAGCTGGGCTATGTTTATGGATAATATAGTGGAATCAACAATTGATGCAGAATAGTGTAGTAATGAAATGGAGGTATGTCAGATGAAAATCAGTTACATACATATAAAAAATTTTATTGCAATTAAGGACCTGGAGATAAAAGACGTTGAAAATGCACTGATATTGGTTGGTAAAAACAACACAGGTAAGACAATTGTTGTTGATGCAATCAGAGCTTTAACAGGTGACTATAAAGTGCAGCCTATGGATTTTATTAATCCTGAAAAGCCGATTTCCATAGGTATTAATGTGGAATTTACAGATGTTGACCTTAAATTATTTAATACAAAAGGAAGGGTCAGCAAGTTTAAAAAGTATGATAAATGGATTGCTGACTTTTGCCAGAAGCTTCCTTCATTTAAGGAAGGCGTATTATCATTTACCTGCAAGATAAATCAGGAGGGTACAATTAAATACGATGATGGCTATAAAAGAAATAATGTCTATATAAAAGACGTGCTTCCTAAGGTTTATCATTTTGACCATAGAAGGAAGTTTAATGCGATAATAGATGACATAATAGGATTGTATGATACTCAGTCAATGACTGATTTAAGAAATAATATATGCATGTTTGATAAATCAAGAAAGTGCCGTAAATGTTTTAACTGTATTGGTTTAATTAATAAAAAACAGCCAACGGAGTTAACTGCATTTGAGGCAGCGAGATTACTTGAGTATAAACTTTTAAGTATTAATATAAAGGAATTTCAGGACAGGGTTAATAAATATTTCCTTGCAAATGGAAGCCGTTCACAGGAAGTCAGTTTTGATGTAAATTTTAATGTTGATGAAATATTCAGTATAGACACTGTTATACATAATAAAGACCGTAATACAGAAGGTACAGTAAGCACACTTGGTGAAGGTATAAAAAGTATATTTGTTATGTCTTTGCTTGAAGCATATATTGATGAGGAAAGCATTATTCCTTCTATCATTATGATGGAAGACCCGGAGATGTTTTTGCATCCTCAGCTGCAAAAGTCAATTAGTGAGACTTTGTTCAGATTATCAAAGAAAAATCAGGTAATATTTACAACACACTCGCCAAATCTTATATTTAACTTTTCTTCAAAACAGATTAAGCAGGTTGTTCTTGATGATGAGTTTAATACAACAATAAATGAAGATGCAAGTGTAGATGAAATATTAGATGATCTTGGATATACAGCTAATGATCTTATGAATGTAAGTTTTGTATTCATAGTAGAAGGAAAGCAGGACAGAAACAGACTGCCTTTGCTGCTTGAAAAGTACTATAAGGAAATTGTTGATAAAGATGGAAATCTTCAAAGGGTTTCTATTATTCCTACAAACAGCTGTACAAATATCAAGACTTATGCAAACTTAAAATACATAAACCAGCTGTATCTTAAGGACCAGTTCCTTATGATAAGAGACAGTGATGGCAAGAATCCAAAGTATCTTGTTAAACAGCTTTGCAACTACTATAGTGCAAGGGCAAAGGAAGAGGAATATAGTAATCTTCCAAAGGTGGAACCACGTAATGTTCTTGTACTTAAGTATTATTCATTTGAAAATTACTTTTTGGAACCTGATATTATGACTAAGATTGGTGTTGTAAAAAGTGAAGATGAATTTTATACTACATTATATAATAAGTATAAAGACTACCTTTATCGTTTAGGAAGTACAAAGAGAATGATAAAGGCAACAGGAATCAGAATTAATAGTAAGAATGATATAAAGGAAAATTTTGAATATTTTAAAATATATGTAAGGGGACATAACTTGTTTGATATTTTCTATGGAAGATACAGAGGAGATGCCCAGACAGAAATATTAAAGAAATACATAAGCATTGCTCCGAGAGATACCTTTAAGGATATATTTGATGCTATAGATTCTTTTGTATATTTTGAGAACAGGAAGAAGAAAGATGAATAATATAATATTAACAGGAATGCCAGGTGCAGGAAAAAGCACTGTGGGAGTTATTTTAGCCAAGGTGTTAGGCTATGATTTTATAGATACAGATATTGTTATTCAAAAGCGGTATAATAAAAAACTGCGGGAAATTATAGCAGATGATGGTGTTGAAGGATTTGTAGCAAAGGAAAATGAGGTAAACAAAAGCATTGAAGCAGCAAATTCAGTTATTGCCACAGGAGGAAGTGCCATATATGGTAAAGAAGCCATGGAGCATTTTAAAAATATTGGAATAATTGTATATATTAAGTTAGATTATGAAATAATAAATAAAAGGCTTGGTGATATTAAAAGAAGAGGAGTTGTTCTTAAAGATGGCCAAAGTCTGTTAGATTTGTATAATGAAAGGTGTCCATTATACGAAAAATATGCCGATATAATAGTAAATACGTCCTACAAAAGTATAGAAGATACTTTGGAAGAGATAATAAATGAAATTGAGATATTTACAAATTCAAAAAAGGTGGTATAATTCAAGTGTAGGTTTTGGTAATACAGGGAAAAAATGCACAAAAATTATGCTCATTTTGTAGTGTAAATGACGAATTTCTACAAAATGATATAAAAATAGTAAAAAATCATTTATTATTTAACAAAAATGTAATATAATTGAAATATGTAATGGGCGCGATAGCGCAATTTTTGGGTATATCTATTTGTAGGCATATGGAGCATATTATTAATATTAGAGGTGTTTTATGGAACAGTATATAATAAAAGGCGGACATGCGCTTAAAGGAGAAGTTGTTATAGGAGGGGCTAAGAATGCTGCACTTGGGATTTTAGCAGCAGCCATTATGTCTAATGAGACAGTTACAATTGAGAACCTTCCTAACGTAAGGGATATTAATGTATTACTACAGGCAATTGAAGCAATTGGGGCTACAGTTGACAGAGTAAGTGATAATGTTGTAAAGATTAACGGAAGCACAATCGGTTCACTTAATATTGATTATGAATTTATCAGAAAGATCAGAGCATCATACTATTTGCTTGGTGCTTTGCTTGGAAAGTATAAAAGTGCTCAGGTAGCACTTCCTGGAGGATGTGCAATCGGAAGCAGACCTATAGACCAGCACATTAAGGGATTTGAAGCATTAGGTGCAGTTGTTACTATAGATCATGGTACTATAAGTGCACAGGCAGATGAACTTGCGGGTAATCATATTTACCTTGATGTAGTCAGTGTTGGTGCTACTATTAACATCATGCTTGCAGCAAGTATGGCAGAAGGCAAGACTATTCTTGAGAATGCTGCAAAGGAACCACATATCGTTGATGTTGCTAACTTCCTTAACAGTATGGGAGCTAATATTAAGGGTGCTGGTACAGATGTTATAAGAATTAAAGGTGTTAAGGAATTAAAGAGTACAACATATTCTATTATTCCTGACCAGATAGAGGCAGGAACATTTATGGTTGCAGCAGCTGCAACTAAGGGTGATGTTCTTATTAAGAATGTTATACCTAAGCATTTAGAGGCAATTAGTGCAAAACTTGTTGAGATAGGTGCAGAGGTTATAGAATATGATGATGCTGTAAGAGTTAAGGCTGACAAGAGACTTGGTCATACTAATATCAAGACTTTGCCATATCCTGGATTCCCTACAGATATGCAGCCACAGATGGCAGCTTTGCTTGCTTTATCTAATGGTTCAAGTATGGTAATCGAAAGTATATTTGAGAACAGATTCAAGTATGTTGATGAACTTGCACGTATGGGGGCATCCATAAAGGTTGAAGGCAATATTGCAATCGTTAATGGAGTTGAGAAGTTCTCGGGAGCCATGGTAAGTGCACCAGACCTTAGAGCAGGAGCTGCACTTGTTGTTGCAGGCTGTGTGGCAGATGGCATAACAGTTGTTGATTCTATACATTATATCCAGAGAGGATATGAAGCATTTGAGGAAAAACTAAGAGGCATAGGTGCCGACATCGAAAGAGTTGATGCTGAAGATTACAAGGCTATGCAGAAGTTCAGATTGAAAGTTGTTTAATAATATAATAATACGATAATAATGAAAAGCTGGTCAGTTTGGCCAGCTTTTATTAGAATAAGGATAAAGAAGCAGAACTAAAAAAGGCAATAGATAAAACCAAAAGTGTTGTAGAGG
The DNA here is from genome assembly GCA_024691145.1 of Lachnospiraceae bacterium. Lineage (GTDB taxonomy): Bacteria > Bacillota > Clostridia > Lachnospirales > Lachnospiraceae > JAILNW01. The sequence continues at coordinate 17,015 of JAILNW010000175.1, read as the reverse complement.
ATGTACTGAATTATGTAAAAAACAGTATTGGATTATGGACAAGCGCTTAAAGATGTGGGGTTTGAAAATATAATGACTCATGAAATTAGAAAAAATGAGTTAAGTGGCAAGTTATAATGTATATTTATAAACATTGTAACAGGTACCAACGTGGTTTATAAAGATAAAGGGAGTGTATAATAACGTGCACACTTTATTATACGCTCCCTTAAAAATAATTATGCGTCTAAAGAAAGGTCATACCAGTCATCAATATCTGTAAGTATCCATTCTAATGCTCTTCGGCGTTCAATTACCACAGATGAATCTAAATCACCAATGGAAGCATCCGGATTAACTTTAGCATTGTTAATTGCCCAGTTGTATCTATAATACAAATCGTGCATATCGAGAATCTCTTCTTTTGACTTTAAAGTACATTTTTCCAAAAATTCATCTATAGAATTAGTACCTTTTACAAATGATATTGCTTCCATACAGTCACAGATACCATCTGCGTCAGTAATATCATCTACAAGGCTAAGACACCAGCAAAGAGCCCAGAATGATTCATATGCCCAGTCCATGTCTATGGCATCCTGTTCAGAATAGCTTCCATCATATATTCGTTTTTCCTTTGAATTAAGACAGTCAGTAAGACCAAAGGAGTCATACAGTGGTTTAAAGAATTCTATACTTTCCTGGTAGCTGTCATTTGCAATATCACATGCAATCTGAACGGTAAAAAAACATGTAACTGCTCTTTTTGCAACATCTTTTATATCTCTTAAGGAAACTTCATCATCAGAAAAATAGCATAGAAGTTTGTCTGAAGTTGAAATCTCAAATTCCTCAAGAATATGATTGTTTTTTTCACGTCTTTTTTTTAGATGCTCTGTTTCAACCAGTTCTTTTTCGTTAAGACATGGATGATTGTCCTTCATATATTGTATTGTTTCTTTATACTGGGCACTGTTTATTGTAAGCATCATAAGTTTATCGTGCTGAACAGCAAAGTAGTAGCTTTCATCATTATTTTTTATAGAAAAAAGAGCTTCTAATTCTTCGGATTCAGTAGTAAACATATATCCGACATGAAAAGAAAGATTAATAATATCATCTCTTGTAATAATCTCGTTGTTAATTAACAGACTTAAGGCTGAGTCTGCAAGCTTTTGTTTTAATTGTTCGTTGTATAGCTGATTAATTTCCATTAGTTATTCCTCCTAACAAAGTGCGATATATTTTTTATTTTATCATTATTTATTGTGGATAGCAATATATTCTAAGCGTGAACAGTAACTAATAATTTAAAATAAAATCTTAAAAGAAAATATAAAAGTTATGAAAATTATAGTGATGAAATATTTATTTTCTGCCGAAATATATATAGCAACGGTATAGCCTTGCATATTTTAATGAAAAAGTAATCGGGGGGCATTCTGTATGGCAGTCGGTTTGATAAGAGGTGATAAGACACCAGTTCATGATGGTGTTAACACAAGCGGGCACATTATTGCATATATAGGCTGGAGCGAGACTCCATTTAGGGAAAATTTAATTACTAAGATAAAGAAAGTAAAGCCTGTTCCTGTGGAATGTGATATAGCGGTAGTTTTACTTGCTGATAATAATCGCATACAGGAACAAAGCGATCTGATTTTCCACAATAATAGAGTACATAGCAAGACTAATGCGATACAGTTATTGTCACAGCCTTATTTTGAAAGTGCTGGCGAGGCATATAATGAGCAGATAGAGATATATCTTGATGCATTAGGCAGTGAATATGATAAAATCCAGTTTATTGGATGCATATATGATGCAGATAAGAGAAAACAGGATTTTGATATGATAGATGATATGTATATTACACTTATTGATGTTGATTATAATTATGAAATATGCAGATTTTATCTGCAGCAGGATTATAAAGAACTATCATCTATGTTTATTGGAGAAATACACAGATATGAATATGGCTGGGAATTTGAGGCACTTGGCAACGGAAGTCATGACGTTGGTATTATGCACGCAATAAAAAGATATACATAAATTAAGAACAGGAGGGATACTATGCACACAAAAACCATAGCGGTTAGTGAGGCACAGCCAGGAATGCTTGTAGCAAACGACATATATACATTTAACAACAAATTACTTATTAGTAGTAATACTCCCTTATCTGACAGAATTATAACCAGACTTAAATTTTATGCTATCAGCGAAATTGAAATAATAGATGATGGTGGTGCAAAGACAGAAGAAGAGCTTGGTATTCCTAAGGGTGAGGAAGGAAAGACATATTCTAATGTTATCAGGCTTACACCTGAATATCATCAGTTTAGTGAAGCCATGCAGGAATTTACAAGTGATTTTAAAACGTCATTAAATGATATATTCATTAATGGTAAAGATGTTGATACTAACAAATTACTTTTACAGGTAGACGGAATACTTAGTGAAAGCCGTAATTCCCTGCATTTATTAAATATGCTTAACTGCATGAAAGATCACAGTGACCATACATATGTTCACTGTATCAATGTATCCCTTATATGTAACGTTTTTGGAAAATGGCTTAATTTTTCGGAACAGGATATATCTATTCTCACATTGTGTGGATTATTACACGATATTGGTAAAATTGCCATTCCGAAGGAAATATTGGACAGCCCTACAAAACTTTCGGACAGTGATTATGATATTATAAAAACACATACTACAAAAGGTTATCAGCTTCTTAAAAATAAAAATGTTGATGATCATATAAAGCATACAGCGCTTATGCATCATGAAAGATGTGATGGAAGCGGATATCCTAACAGATATCTTGGCCGTAATATAGATAAGTTTGCAAAGATTGTATCTATAGCAGATGTTTATGATGCCATGACTTCTCCACGTGTATACAGGGGGCCTCTTTGTCCGTTTGAAGTAATAGAATTCTTCGAGTTTGAAGGATTCCAGAAGTTTGAACCACAGTATATATTAACATTCCTGACAGGAATTGTTGACAGTTACCTACATTCTACTGTTAAGTTATCTAATGGACAGGTCGGTACGATAATTATGATTAATAAGAATTATTTATCAAGACCAATAATTCAGGTAGAAGGTGGAGAGTTTATAGACCTTTCACACAGGAAGAATATTGATATTGTAAGCGTATTATAAAAAATAAAAAAACAGTTGACAGGCATATAAATCTATGTTATTCTAAATATGTTGTGAGAACAACACTGCCGAAGACAGTAGGTGCCGAATGGCATAAGGGAAAAAACGCCTACCGAGGATATATAGATTTATTTATGATAATTCTACCTCTCTGTGCAGTGCAGAGAGGTTTTTTAATCTTAATGTTTGACGGCGGTGGAAAATCTATAAGGAGGTACACCATAATGGCAAAAGTTGAGTTAAAACAGCCTATCGTTGATGAGATATCAGGATATGTAGAGAAAGCTCAGGCAATAGTTTTAGTTGACTATCGTGGATTAACTGTTGAGCAGGATACTGTTCTTCGTAAAAACTTAAGAGAAGCTGGTGTTGTTTACAAAGTATATAAGAACACTATGCTTAAGAGAGCATTTGCAGGAACTGCATACGAAGAATTATCTAAACATCTTGATGGACCTACAGCAGTTGCAATCGGTATTGAAGATGCAACAGCACCAGCAAGAATCATCAACAATTTCATGAAGGACGCTCCAGCTATCGAATTCAAAGGCGGAGTTATTGACGGAACATACTATGATGCAGAAGGATGCAAGGTTATTGCAAATATTCCTTCAAGAGATGTTCTTATCTCAAGATTACTTGGCAGCTTACAGTCTCCAATTGCAAACTTTGCTCGTGTTATTAAGCAGATTGCAGAGAAGAATGAAACTGCAGCATAAGAATTAGTATTATTTGTAAATTAAAAGATTATTAAATTATTAATGGAGGTAATTAAAAATGACAAATCAGGAATTTATCGAAGCTATCAAAGGCTTAACTGTTTTAGAATTAAATGAATTAGTAAAAGCATGTGAGGAAGAATTTGGCGTTTCTGCAGCAGCAGGTGTTGTAGTTGCTGGACCAGCTGGAGCAGCTGACGGAGCAGCAGATGAGAAGACTGAGTTCACAGTAGAGTTAACTGAGGCTGGAGCAGCTAAGGTTAAGGTTATCAAAGTTGTTCGTGAAATCACTGGATTAGGACTTAAGGAAGCTAAAGACTTAGTTGACGGAGCTCCTAAGGCAGTTAAGGAAGGCGTTTCTAAGGAAGAAGCTGAAGAAATCAAGACTAAGCTTGAAGCTGAAGGCGCTAAGGTTACTTTAAAATAATTTGAATTAACTATTATATATTAGAGCCCAAAACTTTATGTTTTGGGCTTTTATATCGAAAATACCTAAAAGCATTCAGGTGTCAGAGAAACTTAATATAAGTTTGGCTCTGGTGAAAAGGGAAACAGGTGAGAATCCTGTACGAACTCGTCACCGTATTTAGGGAGTTAAGACCACATATAATCACTGGGAAACTGGGAAGATTGGTTAAGACTAAGATCTATAAGCCGGGAGACCTGCCTGATATGTTGTACAGAAGTTATATTAACTTCAAAACCACGAGTAAAATGGTTGTACGTTTTAATATAAGAAGGTAAACTATCTTTTTATATTTTATTGTTGTGTGAAAAATATACAATATAAACGTTCTATCCACTCTTTACTTGTTGTAGGGAGTTTTTTTATTACTGTTTATATTATAGGTGAACAGTAATATTAATTTATAAAAATTCATACAAGAATGAGAGGAAAGATACTATGAAAAAATTTATTACTTTAGCAATGGCAGCTATGATTGCTGCAGTTTGTTTAACAGGATGTGGAGACAAGAAAACAACAGAAAACAAGGAAACTAACACAAAGACAGAGGCAGCAAGTACTGACAAAGAAAAAGCAGATGAGGTTGCAAAGCTTATTGATGCTATTTATGTTCAGGAAAGAACAGATGAGACAGACAAACAGTGTGCAGATGCAAAGGCAGCATGGGATGCACTTACTGATGCACAGAAGGAAATGGTTGAGGGTGAAGATGCTGATCCTGATTATTTCGGAAGAGATACAGGAGATGCTTCAAAGGATGATCCTCGTAACCAGGATGAAATTGGAGAGAATGAAATTCTTGTGGTAAGTTTCGGTACTTCTTTTAATGACAGTCGTGCTGAAGATATAAAAGGTATTGAAGATGCAATACAGGCAGCATATCCAGACTGGTCAGTAAGAAGAGCATTTACTGCACAGATTATTATAAATCATGTACAGGCAAGAGATGGCGAGAAGATTGATAACATGCAGCAGGCACTTGACAGAGCAGTTGCTAACAATGTTAAGAATCTTGTAATACAGCCAACACACCTTATGAAGGGTGCAGAGTACGATGAACTTGTAGAAGTAACTAAATCATATGAGGATAAGTTTGAATCATTAAAAATTGCATTACCACTTTTAGGCGAAGTAGGAAATGACGCAACAGTTATTAATGAAGATAAGAAGGCGGTTGCAGAAGCTATTACTATGGAAGCAATAAAAGTCGCAGGTTATGAGAACATTGAAGCAGCAGATGCTGACAGTGTAGCATTTGTATTTATGGGACATGGAACTTCACATAATGCTAAGGTTTCATATAGCCAGATGCAGTCACAGATGAAGGATTTAGGATATAACAATGTATTTATCGGAACTGTAGAAGGTGAGCCAGAAGAAACAGCTTGCGAAGAAGTAATTAAAGCTGTAGCAGAGGCTGGTTACAAAAAGGTAATCCTCAGACCACTTATGGTTGTTGCAGGTGATCATGCAAACAACGATATGGCTGGAGAAGATGAAGATTCTTGGTTAAGTATGTTCAAGGCATCAGAAAAATTTGAAAATATTGATGTACAGATTAACGGACTTGGCAGAATTGATGCAGTACAGAAGATGTATGTTGCTCATACAAAAGCAGTTATAGAGTAAGTTTTTTAGGTGATAAAATATGAAAAAAAATAAAGTTACATTAGCAGCAGCGGTATTATTAGCTTCAATGGTACTATTTAGTGGCTGCAAAAAAGATACAAAAGATAACAGTAAAAATACAGCTGCACCAAAAGCAACTGCAGAAGCAGTGCAGACAGAAGCACCAAAAGCATCTATAGAGGATGGAACATACCTTGCTGATTTTAAAACTGACAGCAGTATGTTTGGATTAAGTGAAGCTTGTGATGGCAAAGGAACATTAACTGTAAAAGATGATATTATGAAAATTCATATATCATTAAAGTCAAAGAATATAGTTAATCTGTATCCAGGACTTGCTGAAGACGCACAGAAAGAAGGGGCAGAACTCCTTCAGCCTGTTGTTGATACTGTAACTTTTAGTGACGGACTAACAGAAGAGGTTAATGGATTTGATGTTGTAGTTCCTTATCTTGATGACGAATTTGATCTGGCTATATTAGGAACAAAGGGCAAGTGGTATGATCACAAGGTGTCTGTTTCTAATCCTCAGAAAATGTCTTTGGATGGACTTAAGTCAGACATTGCAGATGGAAAGTATACTATTGAAGCTGGTTTAGAGGGCGGTTCAGGAAAGGCAACGATAACATCACCTGCAACCATAAATGTAAAAGATGGCAATATTACTGCTACAATAGAGTGGAGCAGTCCTAATTATGATTATATGATTGTAAATGGAGAAAAATATATGCCAGTTAATACAGAAGGTAATTCTGTGTTTGAAATACCTGTAAGTGTAGGTGTTCCAGTAGATGTTATAGCAGATACTGTTGCCATGAGCAAACCTCATGAAATTGAATACACTATAACTCTTAATAATGATACTTTAACACCTGCAGAGTAAAGGAGAATATATGAGATTAAAGAGGAAGGTTTTTCTCTTGATAGCAGGGCTGCTAATCCTTAATGGATGTAGCAGTCCTGATTCTTCTTATGAAGAGAAAAATGATAAAAAAGTAAAATTAGAATATGAAAGTAGTATGGAAGTAGAATATGCCAAGGGATTTAAGGTTGATTATTATAAAGAAGGATATAAAGTATTAACAGTAAATGAAGCCAAAACTTCTTATATAGTAATACCAGAAGGGAAAAAAGTCCCTGATGATATAGATAAAGACATGGTTGTTATAAATCAGCCATTAAAGGATATATATATGGTGTCAACTGGTGTAATGGACATGTTTGCGGGACTGGATGCCATGGATTTAATAACATTTTCAAGTAAAAAAGCAGATGAATGGTATGTGGATAAAGCTAAAGAAGAGATGGAAAATGGTAATATTGTGTATGCCGGAAAGTACAGCAAGCCAGACTATGAACTGCTTGTTGCTAAGAACTGCAGACTTGCAATTGAAAATACCATGATTAGCCATTCTCCTCAGGTAATTGAAAAAATGGAAAGTTTTAATATACCAGTACTTATTGAGTATGCAAGTTATGAAGACCATCCACTTGGAAGAGTAGAATGGATAAAATTTTTTGGTGCCTTAACTGATAAAGAAGATAAGGCAAAGGACGTGTTTAACATACAAAAAGAAAAAGTTAATAAAGTTATAGAGGATACTAAAACAGGAAAAACAGTTGTATTCTTTTATGTAACTTCAAATGGACTTATATCAACAAGGACTTCTTCAGATTATATAGCAAAGATGATAGAACTTGCAGGAGGCACATATTTACCTGAAGATGTTAAAAGTGATACAAAGAAAGCCAGTATAAATATGCCTGTTGAAGAATTTTATAATAAAGGAAAAGATGCCGATTATATAATATACAGCAGTGCCATAGATGGCGGAGTAAAGAGTGTAGATGAACTTGTAAAAAAGTGCGATGTTATAAAGAATTTTAAAGCTGTTAAAGATGGCAATGTGTGGTGTACTACAAGTGATATGTACCAGCAGTCACTATCAGCAGGAGATATGATTAGTGATATCCATAACATGCTTACTGGTAAAGATGAAGAAATGGTATATTTATTTAAACTAAAATAGATGTTAAAGAGGTTTTGTATGGTAGATAAGAGAAGAAGAAGGTATATTTCAGCAGGTGTAATACTAATTATCGGAGTTATAACATTTTTTATATTAAATGTATGTATAGGAAGCATTAATATTCCTTTAAATGGAGTTATTAAAGCTTTGTCAGGTGGAGGAGAGGAAAACTACAGACTTATTATATGGGATATAAGACTTCCAAGAACCTGTGCGGCCCTTATACTTGGAGGCGCCCTGGCACTTTCAGGATATTTATTACAGACTTTTTTTCATAATCCCCTTGCAGGACCATTTGTACTTGGAATATCATCTGGAGCCAAGATGACAGTTGCAATTGCCATGATTTATATGATGGGAAGATCAATAAAAATGACTTCTGCAAGCCTTATAATTGCTGGATTTGTGGGAGCCATGCTTGCTATGGGATTTGTTCTTGTTATGTCTGATAAAGTAAACAGTAAATCCATGTTAGTGGTAAGTGGTGTTATGATTGGATATATTTGCTCTGCCATTACTGATTTAATTGTGAATTTTGCAGATGATGCTGATATAGTAAATCTCCATAACTGGTCACAGGGAAGTTTTTCGGGCATGACCTGGGAGAAGGTAAGAGTAATGACTGTGGTAGTACTAATAACAGCAATTGTTGTATTTTTGTTATCAAAACCATTGTCTGCTTATCAGCTTGGGGATGTATATGCCATTAATTCAGGAGTTAATATTAAAAAACTAAGAGTCCTTCTTGTTATATTATCAGGCATATTGTCGGCCTGTGTTGTGGCATTTGCAGGACCTATATCTTTTATAGGGATAGCCACACCTCATCTTGTTAAAAAACTAATTAAAACTTCAAAGCCTGTTATTATGATTCCATTTTGTTTTGTAGGAGGAAGCATGTTCTGTATGTTATGCGACCTTATTGCAAGAAGTCTTTTTTCGCCTTCGGAACTAAGTATAAGCACAGTAACAGCTATACTTGGAGCTCCGGTTGTTCTTATAATTCTTGCTGACAAGAAGAGAAAATTATAGTATAATGATAAAATAGTGTTGTTAATGATAAAAAAGTAAGAATGGAGAAAATATTTATGACAAAAGAAGATTTATATGGTATAGCTTTTCAATATAAAAAAACAAGTATTTGGAAGAAAATAGATGAAAATGAAATATTTTCCATAAAGATGAAAGATGGCAGGATTGGATATATACGTATAGATGGCAAAAGGGATAATATATGTTCAATCAATATATTTGTGGGGGATGAAGGATTAAAGTCATTACAGGCTTTACAAAAGAAAACTGATGAAGATGTAAATTTGCTTGATGTTAATGAAGCAATTTTAGGAAGAAAGTGTGTTGAATTAGAATTTACATTTAAAAGTGAATTGGATGAAGATGAAGCCAGAAAAATAAAAAACTATGCCAAAAAGAATGGTATTAGTCTTGCGGGAAAGAAGATGTATCCATTTATTACTGCAAGTGAGCCTTATATTATACCTGAAACTGATTTGTCAGAGGAACAGATGGATGCATTGTATCAGGGAATTGAAGCAGCTATTTTAATAAGTGATTTGATAAAAAACACGTCTTTAAAGAATTTAGGATTTATTTCTATATGTGAGGGAAGGTGTATGATACCTCTATTTGAAGTGAAAGATGGTACAATTACCAAGATTGGTACAACAGATTATGCAAAAAAGATAGAGATATCATATGAATATGTAGAAGCGAAAAATCACATAATGCTTCAGACAGTAAGAAAAATAAAAAAGAAAGGTATATGGGAAATGCAGTTTGTGCATTATCCTAATCCAGATATGGATATTGAAAATAACACATTATATTTCCCTCTTACATTGCTTGCAATAGATATAGAAAGTTATGACTGCCTGCGTCTGGATGTTATTGAAAAGGATAATAATCAGCGAGTATTGATGGACTTTGCAAAGATGTGTAAGGATGTTAAACGTTATCCATGTGAGATAAGATGTAAGGATGAATTTACATATGGGATTTTTAAGGATTTTTGCGAAAAGACTGGTGCAAGGATAAGTATATATGATGGAGAAATGGTGGCAATAGCTGATGCTAAAAGGGATTTTTTTGATTGTCAAATGAAAGAATTCTGGGGTGAAGATGAAGAAGAAGACGATGATATCTATGATGCACCATTTGGCGATGAAGAAGATGAATTTGAAGAACTGATTAACATGATTATAAATGTGCCGGATGAAGCGATGAAAGAAATGCCAAAGAAATTAAAAAAAGAGATGTTACAGGAACTGCCATTTGAGGAATTACCTGCCTTTGTAGCAAATGAAATTAAGAGAAAACTGAAACTTTAAAAAAAGGCCTGCAATGGTTGGTTGCAGGCTTATTTTTTTGTTGATATTTTATATTATTTCGGCTAAAATATAATTAAGATACAAATTAGCCGAAAGGAGTCGGATGTTATGAATTATATTAAAAGAAATCTAGAGCAGGTTGTTGAACAGGTTACAAAAGAATATCCGGTAGTTTTGGTTACGGGACCTAGACAAGTTGGAAAAACTACGATGCTGCAAAGGCTTATGGAGGGTACTGACAGAGGGTATGTAACACTTGATGATTTAAATGAAAGAAGTATCGCAAAGAACGATCCAGAACTGTTTTTGCAACTGCACAAACCGCCAATATTAATAGATGAGGTTCAATATGCACCAGAATTATTCACATATATAAAGATAAATGTTGATAAGAATCATGAAGCAGGAGCTTTCTGGCTTACAGGTTCACAGGTATTTAAATTAATGAAAGGTGTTCAGGAATCCTTAGCTGGAAGGGTGGCAGTTTTATCACTTACTTCTTTATCTCAAGCAGAAATATATGGAGGCAGCAAGGAACCTTTTAGTGTGGACATGGAGCTGTTAGTTAAGAGAAAAGAAGGTAAAAAAGAAGCTGATGTTAATGATATTTTTGAAAGAATCTACAGAGGTTCCATGCCCGCTATAGTAAGTGGAATTAATAGCAATAGTCATATATTTTATAGTAGTTATCTGACCACATATATAGAAAGAGATGTAAGGGAATTATCTGATTCTATAGATTCCTTAAAATTCCTTAACTTTATAACTGCTGTTGCAGCCAGGTGTGGACAGATGTTAAATATTTCAGATATTGCAAAGGATGCTGATATTAACCAGACACAGGCTAAGAAGTGGCTAGGAATATTAGAAACATTAGGCATAATATTTTATTTACATCCATTTTCCAACAATTTATTAAAAAGGTTAGTAAAAACACCTAAGATATATTTTTATGATACGGGACTTATATGTTATCTTACAAAATGGAGCAGTGCAAAGACCCTAGAAAGCGGAGCAATGAATGGTGCAATACTTGAAAATTATGTTGTTGCAGAAATAAAGAAGACATATCTTGGCTGTGGCGAGGAATCATATTTATACTATTACCGAGACAAGGATGCAAAAGAAATTGATATTGTAATGGAACGTGACGGAGTCTTAAATCCTATAGAGATAAAGAAAACCTCTAATCCTGGAAGGGAATTAATCCGAGTATTTGGTTTGCTTGATAAATCTTCCATAAAACCCTCAAAGGGAGCAGTTATATGTATGAAACCTCAGCTAAGTGCAATCGACAGTGATAATTATATAATTCCTATATGGATGATTTAGGAGATGCTTATGGAAAGTTATATAAAAACTGCCAATATGCAGGCAGGTTATCAGAAGAAAGTAATTATTAAAGATGTTAATATTAATATAGAAAAGGGGCAGATAATTACTGTTATAGGTCCTAATGGAGCAGGAAAATCAACTATTCTTAAGTCTATGGCAAGACAGCTTCAGCTTATTGGCGGAAGCATATATCTTGATGGCAAGGATATATATAACATAACTGCTAGTGATTTATCTAAAAAAATGGCAATTGTATTTACTGAAAGATTAAAAGGTGACATGATGACCTGTATGGATGTTGTTGCTACTGGAAGATATCCATACACAGGCAGATTTGGAACTTTAAGTGAAGAGGATAATAAGATAGTAAATGAAGCTATGGAACTTGTTAATGTAAGTAATCTTAAGGATTATGATTTTGATAAGATAAGTGATGGCCAGAGACAGCGTGTTATGCTGGCAAGGGCTATTTGTCAGGAGCCTGAGGTTATAATAATGGATGAACCTACTTCGTTTCTTGATATAAAGCATAAGATAGAATTTATGTCTCTGCTTCAGGAACTTCGTAATAAAAAGGAACTTACGGTTATTATGTCTGTACATGAATTAGAACTTGCCCAGAGAGTTTCTGATAAAATTGTATGTTTAAATGGGGATACTGTTGACAGAATAGGAACTCCAGATGAGATATTTGTGGATGGATATATAAAAAATCTTTTTCATATTGAAACAGGAAATTTTGATGAGGAAGATACGTGCATGGAACTAAAAAAACCTGAAGGAATGGCAGAAACTTTTGTTATAGCAGGTGGAGGAAAGGGAAGGCACATATATAGATATTTGCAGAGAAATAATATTCCATTTATTACAGGTATTATATATGATAATGACCTTGATTATCCTGTTGCCAGGGCACTTTCTTCAAAGGTTATATGCGAGAAGGCATTTGAAGAGGTCAATGAAGACAAGGTAAATGAGGCAATTAGAGTATTAAAAGACTGCAAGCATGTGATTAGCTGTAAGGAAAGTTTTGGTACATTTGAAAAGTTTAATGAAGAGATTCTAACTTATGCCAAGGGTAATGGAATTAAGATTACTATTATGTAGACAGGGGGATATTATGGCTAATGTAATTATGGTTCAGGGAACTATGTCTAATGTTGGAAAGAGTTTTATAGTTGCAGGTTTATGCAGAATATTAAAGCAGGATGGATATAAAGTAGCTCCATTTAAATCTCAGAATATGGCTCTTAATTCTTATATTACAAAGGAAGGACTGGAGATGGGAAGAGCTCAGGTTATGCAGGCTGAGGCAGCAGGAATTGAGCCTATGGTATGCATGAATCCCATTCTTCTAAAACCTACAAGCAATATGGGCTCTCAGGTTATTGTTAATGGTGAAGTAATAGGCAATATGAAAGCTAAGGATTACTTTAAATATAAGACAAAACTTCTTCCTGATATTAAGAAGGCTTATGAAAAGCTTTCTGATATGGTGGATGTAATTGTTATAGAAGGTGCAGGAAGTCCTGCGGAGATTAATCTTAAAGAAAATGATATTGTAAATATGGGAATGGCAGCGTTAGTTGATGCACCTGTTATTCTTGTAGGTGATATAGACAGGGGAGGGGTATTTGCCCAATTACTAGGAACACTTATGCTTCTTGATAATAGTGAAAGAGAAAGAGTTAAAGGACTTGTTATTAACAAGTTTAGAGGAGACAAGACCATACTTGATCCAGGTATAGATATGATTGAGGAAATGGGAAAGGTTCCAGTTGTGGGTGTTGTTCCGTATATGGATGTTATGTTAGAAGATGAGGATAGCTTAACAGAAAGATTTGATAAAAAGAAAATAGGATTAATTGATATAGCTGTTATAAGATATCCAAGAATATCTAATTTTACTGACTTTAATACTTTTGAACAGATGGAGGAAGTATCTGTAAGATATGTTACTTCTGTGCAGGAACTTGGAACACCAGATATGATAATTCTTCCAGGATCTAAGAATACCATAGGAGATCTTAGATGGTTAAGACAGAATGGATTAGAAGCAGTTATAAAAAGACTTTCAGAAAGAATACCTGTATTTGGAATATGTGGAGGTTTTCAGATGCTAGGAAACAGCATTAATGATACTTCTTATACCGAAGAAGGCGGAATCATAAGAGGTATGGAACTTTTAAACATTGATACGGTAATGGAAACAGAAAAAACAAGGTGTCATACCTCAGGCATAATTAATGAACTAAAAGGAATATTTGCAGAATTGTCTGGCAAAGAATTTGAAGGGTATGAAATCCATATGGGAAAGACATCTAATAAAGAAGATGTTAATAAAACAGTTTTGGAAAATGGACAGAGGATATATGGAACATATGTACATGGTATTTTTGATAAGGGAGAGATTTCTAAGACTATCATTAAAGCACTTGCAGAGAAAAAAGGTGTAGATATAGAAGGAAAGTTAGAAGACTATAGCGCATTTAAAGAGAAGCAGTACGATAAACTTGCCGATATACTACGACAATATGTGGATATGGAAAGTGTTTATAATATGTTAGAATTAGACAGAGATTGTCGCTAAAAATGTCGCTAAAAATGTCGCTAAAAATGTCGCTTAATACATTTGAAAAGAAAGAATTATAGTTGATATTTTATAATATGTTAGGATTAGATAGAGATTGTCGCTAAAAGTGTCGCTAAAAGTGTCGCTAAAACGTCGTTAAAATGTCGCTTTATATTGAAGAAATGTCGCTAAAGTGTTATAATATATAAAAATATAAATTAGAAGGGAATGTTTTAATGAGCCAATATTTTGAATCAGAAAAAGTTGAATTGAAGTTAAAATATACAGATGTTATATGTAGAGAGATTGTGGCTTTTTTAAATGCTGAAGGTGGTCAGATTATTATTGGCGTTGATGATAAAGGAAATGTAGTTGGAGTAACCAAAATTGATGAAACATTAAAAAAGATTTCTGATGTTATTACAACACAAATTGAACCAAATCCGCAGGAAGAAATACGAACAGAATTAAAGTTTGATTCTGGGAAAACACTTATAGTTTTAAATATCTTAAAGGGCTCAAAAAATATATACTGTCAGAAAAAGTATGGATTTTCTTCAAATGGATGTGCAATCAGAATAGGAACAACATGTAAAGAAATGACATCTGAACAAATTAGAATACGCTATGAGAAAAATTTTTATGACGAAGAGTATATGCTTAAGAAAAAATCATCTAGGTCAGGTTTGTCTTTTAAAGAATTGAAAATATATTATTCTGAAAAAGGATTTCATGTAGATGATAGCTCATTTGAAGCGAATTTTAACTTGAAAAATAGGGATGGGGAATATAACCTTTTGGCAGAATTATTAGCAGATAAAAATAATATTCCGTTTAATTTTGTAAAGTTTAATGGTGAAGATAAGTCTGCAATTTCAGAGAGAAATGATTATGGATATGGTTGTATTCTTTCTGTATATGAAAAAATTAAAGCAAGATTATCAGCAGAAAATATTTGTATATCAGATACGACAGTAAGACCTAGAAAAGATATATACTTGTTTGATCATGATGCTGTAAATGAAGCCATATTAAATGCTATTGTTCATAATGATTGGACTATAACAGAGCCACAGATTTCAATATTTACTAATCGTATGGAAATTTTGTCATATGGCGGGCTTCCTAGGGGGATGAATATAGAAGAATTTTATGAAGGCATTAGTCATCCTAGAAATTCTACACTTATGAGGATATTCTTAAACATGGGATTGACCGAACACACAGGACATGGCGTACCAACGATTATAAAAAAATATGGTAAAGAAGTATTTGAAATATCAGACAATTATATTAAATGCAGGATTCCTTTTGACAAAAAGGTTCTAAAGTATACAACAAGGGAATTAAGGATAATTCCAGATAATAATATAAGCTTTAATAAAACTGAGAAGGCATTATTAAAACTGTTGGTTGAAGACACAACTAGAACTACGGAGGAAATGGCATCAATTATCGGTGTTACAAAACGTACAATAGAGCGAAATTTGGTAAGTTTGCAAAATAAAGGGAAAATCGAAAAAATAGGTTCAAAAAGAAAAAGTGACTGGAAGGTAATAGGATAGTTTTTAAAGTATAAAACAGAACTACAAGGGAACATTTCAGAGAGAAATGTTCCCTTGCAATATATGTCTATTCAATTATACCGTCTTTTATATGAACAATTCGCTTACATCGTTCAGCAACCATTTTGTCGTGAGTAACGATTATTACAGTTTTACCTTGCTTATTAAGACTTTCAAATAAATCCATAATTTCCGTACCAGTTTTTTCATCTAAAGCACCAGTAGGCTCATCAGCAAGTATTATATCACTGTCAGTTACCAAAGCTCTTGCAATGGCACATCTTTGCTGCTGTCCACCAGACATTTTGGTAGGAAGTTTATCAGATAGTTCAGTTATGCCAACCAGTTCAAGCACTTTATTAACCTTATCCCTTCGTTCCTTTTTGCTTGATTTTCCTATAAGTAAAGGCATTTCAATGTTTTCAAAAGCTGTATACTGATTCATCAGGGCAAAGTTTTGAAATACAAAACTAATATGGTCTTTTCTGAACATATCCATTTGTTTTAGAGAGAGCTTTTCTACATGCTCATCATTAAATATATATTCTCCTTCAGTAAGAGTATCCATACAGCCAAGTATATTAAGAAGTGTTGTTTTACCTGAACCAGAACGCCCCATAATTGCTATCATTTCACCTTTTTCTATAGAAAGACTTATGTCCTTTAAAGCTTCAGTGCTTATGCCATCTTTTGAGTATATCTTTTTTATATTTTTTAATTCAATCATATATTAATCTCCAATCTTATATGTTATTACTTATCATTTCCCTTGCAGTATATCTTCTCATTATCATATATGTAATAAATGATGAGGCTGTAACTATTATTATTCCTACGAGAAGAACCTTTGGCAAGGTGTAAGGAAAGTAGATATCATTAACGGATATACTGTCATAGCCAGTTTCATTTACATACATATTATTTAAAAATGTATTTGATATGAAACCAGAGAAAATAAATGATATAATTGTTGTAAATCCGTTCTGCATTAAAAACAGGAATAGGTAACATATTTTTTTTATACCAAAGGCATACAGTATTCCAAGCTCTGATATCTTTACATAGGAATTAACGATTTGCAAACAGGTCATAACTGTTATACAAACAATAATTAATATTATTATAACTGGTCGCAAGTAATTATAAAATACTTTATTTTGTAGTTTATAGTCATTAAAAATACTACGTAAACTTCCTA
>JAILNW010000163.1 GCA_024691145.1 Lachnospiraceae bacterium | reverse complement strand
TGTGCAACAGTGGCTTTTGCGTACACAAAGTTCATGGTTACACCTATGTACAGATCTACTACCAGTATTTATGTACTTAATAAACAGAATGAGGGTACAGTTACCTCCAGCGACTTAAGTGCTTCTACTCAGTTAACATATGACTATTCTCAGTTAATTAAGAGCAGAAGTGTTGCTGAAGAAGTAATAAAGAGATTAAGACTTGAAACGACACCTGAAGCATTGATAAAGAGAATTTCAACAAGTACACCAAGTAACTCACGTATCATTAATATCAGCGTAATTGATGCTAATCCTGAAACAGCCAAGAAAATTGCGGATACGATAAGAAATGAAGCATCAATTAAAATTCAGGAAGTTACTGCCTGTGAAGCTGTAAATACTGTTGATGAAGGAAATGTTCCAGTCAATAGATATAGTCCTTCGTATACAAAAAATGTGGGAATAGGTGGAGCTTTTGGTTTCGTATTAACTGTAGGTATAATTCTGTTTATGCATTTATCTGATGACACAATAAAGACCAGTGATGATGTTGAAAAGTATCTAGGCTTAAGTACATTAGGAAGCATTCCTACCACAGCTAAATCAACCGTAACAAAAAAGAAGAAAGTTGTTAAGATTAAGAAAGGGGTTAAGTAATTATGATAAAAGTTGATATTCAGACCGAAACACTTGATTACCATAATGAAGAAGCCTATAAGGCTTTACGTACTAACCTTAAGTTTTGTGGTAATGACAAAAAAGTAATAGGTATTACTTCTTGTCAGCCTTCAGAGGGGAAGAGTACAGTTTCTCTTAACCTTTCAAAGTCATTAGCGGAATCTGGTGAAAAGGTTGTTTTAATTGAATGCGATTTAAGAAAACCGGTATTGATTGGACGCACCAGCGTTAATGGTGGTGATGTAAAAGGATTAACTTATTTTCTTTCACAGCAAGCCACTTTAAATGAAGTAGTATGTGGCACTAATATAGAAAACCTGCAGATGATTTATGCTGGACCGGTTGCACCTAATCCGGCTGAATTATTAGGTAGTAAATATTTTAAGGCTGCTATTGAGGCACTCAGGAAAGTATTTGACTATATTATTATTGATACGCCACCTTTAGGAGCAGTTATTGACTCAGCTATTATTGCCCAGAACTGTGATGGCATGGCTATCGTTCTGGAGAGTGGTAAGGATAGCTATCACTTCGTAAGAGAGGTAAAGGATCAGTTGGATAAAGCTGGTGTACCTATCCTTGGCGTCATTCTTAACAAAGTTGAAATCAGTAAGAATTCATACTACGGCAGATATGGTAAGTATGGTAAATACGGATCATATGGCCGGTATGGATATGGTGAGAAAAAAGCAGAATAGCAGGTGGTTCCTATTTCTGAATGGTATGTTATTAGAACAGCTTCTGGTAATGAGGAAACAGTCAGAGAGTTATTACAGACAGAAGGAATTACAGTTAAAATAATATATCGTGAGATGTATTATAAAAGACAGAGAAAAACTGTTTCCATGACTAAGAAACTTTTCCCAGGATACATCTTTGCGATTACTGATATGGATTATAACGAATTTGATAAGTTGATTTTCAGAGTCAGATATACTAATTCACAGTACTTCTTCAATCTTAAACAGGACAGGGAAGGAACTCCGGCTTTAACAGAAAGAGAGAAACATTACCTTTCAAGATTAGTCGGCGAAGGTGATGTAATACAAAGTTCTGTTGGTTACATAGAAGGTGATAAAGTAGTTGTCACGGATGGACCATTAATGGGATATGAAAGTTATATAGTTTATATTGATAGGCATAAGCGTATTGCTAAGATCGATATAGATTTCTTAGGAGAAAGACGTACCATAACGGTACCGCTTGAGATTGTTTCAAAACGCTGATATTGAAAGTGATAGTTGTTTAGGCACTTCATAAGTAGCTGTCAGTTTAATACTTATTTACCCACTTTTATTATAAGTGGGATTAATCTATTGGAAGAGACTGTTAGATGAATGAGAGATTAAAACACAGAATACAGCTAACGCTGGCTAAAATAATGAACTATGTATTGGTAACAATACCTTTTGCACTATGCTGGTATTTTTATTATGCAAAAGTAATTGCTTCTCCTTTTTATAGAATTGGTAATTATGTAATTGTTATGTTTTACTTGATCATGTTTGGGACATTCTGCAGAGTATATGATGCCAACGAAATATCTCTGCATAGAATATCCGAAATGTTCTATTCTCAAGTATTGTCTTTCCTCATAGCTGACGGATTCATATATATAGTAATATGCATATTATGCAAGCGAGTGGTTACTCTGGTTCCTGGCCTTCTGTGCATTTTAGGCCAGATTGTTTTTTCCTATTGTTGGTGTCGTTATGTTCATATCTGGTATTTTAGATCTTTTCCTGCGAAAAAGACTATCATAGTCTTTGATGATATGGAGGGATTGGAAAATCTTATTAATGAATACGGTTTAAGTAAAAAGTTTAACGTTGAAGAAACCATGCAGATAAAAGACTGTATGAAAGATATATCGGCATTGGATAATTATCAGACAATATTTTTGAGCGATATTCATTCTCGTGATAGAAATGTTATATCTAAATACTGTGTTGAGTTTGATAAAGACTTATACATAATTCCTCGTTTAGGAGATATTATGTATAAGTCTTTATCAAACTCAACACAGTATTTAGATATAACATTTCTATCACGAGAATGAATA
>JAILNW010000019.1 GCA_024691145.1 Lachnospiraceae bacterium | reverse complement strand
TACAGTTCAAGGAAACGTTGATGGCAGTGCATATGCACAGAATACGGGATTTAATAGTGTAATACTAGATTATGCAACAAAAAATGATGAAATTATTGTATATCGTATGTCTTCTGGAAGAGTAATAAATTTTTATCAGATTTATCCTTTATATCCAGAGGAGTTGAAATTTAAATTTGATTATAATGCGGAAATGCTTTTTAACATGTTTGATACTAATGGTGTAAATTACAAAGTATTGGATGTGAATAGAAGGAATATTTTTAAGTAAGTTTTTATGCTAATAATGGATTAATTCAGAGAGGAAGGCTGAATATTATCTGAAGAAAATAATACTAACTGAATGGATTAAAGTTATAGCAGGGCTTATAGTTTTTTTCTGTGGGAATACATCTTACCATATTTGCTAATATTGGACTGGCATCATGGGATTGTCTTAGAATGGGCATAGCAAAACATACACCACTTACTTATGGATTGTCTATGACAATAATTGCTATAGTTATTCTCATAATAGATATTGTGATGAAAGAAAATGAAATAATTCTTTGGGGAGTGGTTTTGTTAACGGGATATATTCTTGGTGGCCCTGTTGGAATAGGAACACTGATTAGCACATTTGGTACTGGATTAGTGATGCAGTTTGTATATAATATAATCAAATTTGAACCAAGAAAATTACAACATAAAGATGTAAAGAAGGTTGTAAATATGTTGAGTAATGAGACTGATGCAGACAGTCTGTAGAGGAAATTATTAGTGAGAAAAAATTATTTATATAATATGCTTGAAGATCATAAATTTGTAATGTATACTGAATTAGTGATGCTTATTTGATAAACAGCTTAGTATAAACGATCGGAGGAAAATAATTATGAATTTATCAAAAAGAACTACAAAACTATTAATGGGGGTTATTTCTACAGGTTTTGCATTCGCAATATCAAACATATCACCTATAGTTGTATTTGCTAGTACAGATTTGGAAGGCAAAAATTATGGAATAACAGAAGATGGTTTTTCATATGTAATTGAAAATGGAGAAGTGACATTAACAAATTATAGCCTTAACCCGAAAAATGAGTTGTTTTATGGATATGGTACTGAGTATGCTGAGGACGCAACGGTTCATTACTATGGATTAAGTTCGGTAAAAGCCACATATGATGAAGCTAAAGAATTATGCGAGAAAAGTGGAGGACATTTGGTTACTATTGACTCTTTTAAAGAAAGAGAGGTTATCTTTGAATTAGAATCAATTATTGATAGCCCATTGATAATTGAGTCGAGTACAAACCCATTTTATTATGAAAATGATTTTGATTTTGAAGAGTTTCCTATAAGAGAGAGTGCGGTTAATTTAATTTATCAAACAAGAGAGATAGAAAATAGTCCTTTTTACAGAGAACCAGGATTTAGAGAAGAGGGTTATGAAGAAGATAGAAATAAATATATGTATACATATAATGATGTAGAGACATATTTTATATGCGAGTGGGAAAATACAGCACCTCAGAATTATTATAAAATAAACAGAAATATTGTAATACCGGAAAATATAGGTGATTACCCTATTACAAAGCTAGCTGATAATCTTTTTCCTTTAAATGAAAAGTATAATATGAGAGATTATATTTACACACTTAAAATTAATGCACAAGTTGAAAAATTATGCAATTTAAGTAGTGCACCTTTTTTAACAAAAGTTGAGTTACCTGATTCGTTAAAAGAAATAAAAGATTGCCAATTTTTCAACTGTATTAGCCTTTGGGATATTACAATTCCTCAAAATGTTGAAAGAATTGGAGATTATGCATTTGCAGCAACTGGTACAAGTGATTTATACATCCCAGGTAATGTAAAAAGCATTGGAAATTTTGCATTTGCAGATAGTTTGGTAAATTCTGTAACTATGGAAGAGGGGATTTCGTCGATAGGAGATTATGCGTTTAATTATGCTATAAATATGGATTATTTGATAGTTCCAAAAACTGTAACAAGTCTAGGTTATTCAGCAATTAGTAATACATACATAAGGACGCTGGTAACACCAGTAAACCAGAATAGTGAGCCTGAAAAAGAGCATATACCACAACTTGTAGACAGTCATTATTTATTTGGGGGAGAGTATAGAGAATCAAGATACTATGGCAATGGAATGATTTATTATACAAAAGGACTTTATAATTTGGTTTATCCATATGGAACAAAAAATATATACTCAAAAGCAAATTCGATGCATACATATTTTACTGTTATTATACCAGAATCTGTAACATATATTGAAAAAGGTACATTTTCAAACTGTAGTATTATTAAAAAAATTTATTTGCCTAATAAGTATAAAGGAATGACGTATGATGAAATAAAGACTCTTTTAGGATGTGATAATATTGAAAATATAATTTTTGGTGCAAATCATGAAGAACAGGCCAAGGCTATCGTGATGGAGTCACATGACGAGTATTTATATGAAAAAGTATTTGAGTTATTAAAGCCATATGATATTGAAGAAGAAATAACAAATACTGAAGAAGATAACGAAAAAGAAGAAGTAATAAATACAGAGGAAGAATTAACAAATGATGAAGAACCAATTAATGAGGACGATTCATCAGATGTGGAAGAAACAACAAATGTAGTAGAAGAAAAAGAACAAGAAAGTTGTATTACTAATGAAATAAATGAAAATGTATGTAGTAAAATTTGCAATAAAAAAGAAAAGTTAGCAAAAAATACAAATAAATATTCTGCTTGTATAACAAAATGCATTATTTCTTTACTTAAGTGTTTATTTAAGATGTAAATAATATTATTAAAATTTTTTATAGGGGCT
>JAILNW010000460.1 GCA_024691145.1 Lachnospiraceae bacterium | reverse complement strand
TTATTATTCTTCTTATATGCTTCTTTAAAGCAGGCAGCTGCCGTCATAAAACTTGAAGTATGAATCTTAACTATTCCAAGATTATGAAGAATATTGCCATAATACTCATCTTCAAGTTCCTTGGCTTCCTTAGAAGCTAATATACTTTCATACTCTCTTCCTGCCATAGAATAATTATTATACTTTAACAGGTTATCCGCCTTAATCTTTCGTCTTCGGATTTCCGGCATACCTTCGATTCTGTCAATAGTATCTATAAGATTTCGAATCTCCTGTTCATTATAATAATCAGAACTGCACATAATGGTAGTAACCATATCCTTAAGATTCTTGCCTTTTATAATAAGCAGCTTAATCTTCTCAGCAAGCTGTGGCATCTTAATCTCCTTATCTATCCATTGTACCAGATTGTCATCTATAAGCTCTGGACTAATAACATAAATGTTATTAAACAAATAGTAGCATAACTCCTCTATGGAATATACCTTTGTATCAGTAATGGAAAAATAATATGGATTCTTGGTTACTTCGCCAGCACACAGTATTAATGAATTCATACAGCCATTCTCCTTTACTAAATCTCAATAATCTTCTCCCATACCCTGTTGGTAGCAGGATAAAAATCTCCAAATCCCAGATCCCTTATTGTTACTACGCAAGTCTTAACATCCAAAAACCTTACTCTCATTCTGATTCTTGTGGTTTTATTAGGCCTTGCATTCATAAGGTCAATGGCAATAATAAAACTCTTTCTTGTATTCTTAACATTATCAATAACAATAACTTCAACTTCATTAGTATCATTTAAAATAAAATCCTGGCTCTTATCAACCTCGTACCAGGCAGTTGCAACCTTGGTAAAAATCATCTCTGATTCCTTTGCATCATAATATGCATTAACAAGAATAGTAGTTGAAATCATATCCTCGTTCATAATAAGGAAATCGTCGAACTTTCCGCCAGAATAATATTCCTTGGCTGCATAGCAGGCTCCCTCTGCAAAAAGGTTAACTCCCTTAAATACCCTTGTGGCACCAAGCCATTTATAAACAACTTCTTCATACCACTTTCCTTCAAAGCCCTTGCCTGTAAGGTAAGCAGCCGTAATAATCTGCTTATGAAGCATAGCCTCAGATAAATCCTTAAAAAGCATCTTTGCCTGAAGTTCATGCTTCTCCTCAATAAGTTTGTAATTAAGCGCCTCGGATAAATCCTTATAAATAGTTGCTACAATTATAGGTCTGTGTCTTCTGTCAAGCTTAATCTGATAAAACTTAAGCCCATGTATATCAAAATGAAACAACACAATGTCATTCATCCAAAGTTCCTTGCTTCTGCTAAGGGCATAGTAAACAAAACTCTGGGAATGGCTCTGTACAGAAACCCTCTCTTTGCTTATGCCAAGCTTTTCTAAGGCTTCAAATATACCATTAATCAGATCTACATTGGTATTCTCAATAGTAACAACAAGTTTTGCTATCACATCATTAGGGTGATACTTCTTTATAAGACTAAGAGTCTTTCTGAAATACTTTGAAAGTATATCAATGGGCTCAAACTCCGAATCAAAAATCTTAATCTTATTACCATTAATAACAGAGTCAACAATGTCAGAAACTTCGGCTGCTTTTCCCTCTTCAATAAACTTAACTGCATCATCTGCAAAAAGCCACTCCTTGGTATCATTTCTGACAGCCATAACAGTCTTAAGAAGCTCATTCTCACTATTCAGTTCATATCTTATAATCTCTGGTTCAAAAGTAATATTATTAAAACATGCAATCTGCGAATAATCATTACACAAATCAAAACCTATTAGCAAATTATTAGCTTCTTCCAACCTTAATCCCTCTCTTCTATAATGGTTTAAATATATTAGCCGCAATGTGGTCTGTAAGTGTCAGATTCTTCATTGCTTCTATAAGAGTTTTTTCATCATTCATGGAACGAGTAAGCAGCATGAAATTAATCTTATTATATCTTGTTTCATCATCCTGAATGTTCTCATCTATGCATATATTATAACTCTCTGTAATAATCTCCTCATCGTCTTTCTTTTCAACAACATAATACTGAAGATTATCACCATAAAATAATATAAATTCCTTAACCCTTATGCCATAAAATACATCACGCATCTTCTCCTGAATGTACTTTTCCTTATCCTTATCATCCTCAAGACGATAACAAAGCATAACATCTATATCAGGATCTGCTATATATCCTATATAAAATCTGTCCATAATAAACTCCGGAAGAGTTATCTTATCAGCAAAATCCTTGAAAAATGGAAGTACTGTGTTACTTCTTCCGAAATACTTAATGGCATCCTCAATAAATCCCTTTTCCTTATCATTAATCGTGTCCTTGAGAGAATAATACTTAAGCATCGCCATAGTATATAAATCATTGCTCTGATAAACAAGTTCTTTCTTTAAAATATCAAATAAAGTTTCAGAAAGTACCCTGTCCCTTAC
The DNA here is from genome assembly GCA_024691145.1 of Lachnospiraceae bacterium. Classification (GTDB taxonomy): domain Bacteria; phylum Bacillota; class Clostridia; order Lachnospirales; family Lachnospiraceae; genus JAILNW01. The sequence continues at coordinate 3,194 of JAILNW010000460.1, read as the reverse complement.
TATAAACTTATAGGAGTTATACATAAGAAATGCCTTTACAACCTTTATATTAGTATAATTCCTATAGTATGATCCAAATATCTCAACAATATCCGGAACATAGCTTTCTGCAAATAATGACTGCACAAGTATTCTTTCCTCTATCTCAGTAGTATTAAGCTGGAACTCATATCCTGCTTTCCACACATTATACATCTGCATTGTTGAGCCATTATAATTCTCAATTAGATAATTCAGAATATTCTCATCATACTTGCCATTCTCAAATGCATATGAACATATATTAAGCACTGTCTGCTTTTCATGTTCTTCGCTAAGATTCTCAATAGACTTTGTGGCCAGCTTCACAAGCCTGTCCACAGGAATTCTGTAAAAGCCATACTTCTCAATAGCCTCTAAAACTCTTTCCTTAAAGCCTCTTAAAATCATATATTCAAGGACATAACTTCTTTCCTTCGGACTTAAATTCTTAATGTCTATTATTGATAAATAATAATCAAGAAGCTCTGTCTCTCCCTTATCAAAGGTATACTTAATAAGTTCATAAAGATACCTTCTCTTAAATTCATCACGAAGATGAAGAACACCAACCATCTGCTTTCTGATGACCATGCCTTCAAAATCTTCACGAATATAATTATCTATCTTATCGCCTATATTAACTATAAGCATTCCATCTTCCTTATTGTACTCATAGCATTTGTCAATATACTTATCACCATTAAAAAGCTTCTTAAGCACATATGAGTTCTTGGCAAGGTACCTGTTTCCCTCTTTGTCCACAAGGAATATCTCAGTACCATCCGCATATATATTAATCTGTGCCTTACCTTCAGAAAAAGCAGCATACTGCTCAATTGCAATTACTTTATGTACAACAAATGCACCAACATAATTATCGTTATAGCAGTTAATATCATATCTGAACATTATAAATGGAAGTTCAGCTGCCACTTCTTCATCTATGTCACTTTCATCAAGAAGATCCTCATAAATAATCTTCATGCTTTCATTAATTACATGCTGCTTAAGCATCTTTATCATAAATGTTTTTATCTGTGGTTTGTATAATTCATATGTTTTAAAACTATTCTTCTTATTACGGATAACACTTGAATAAAGTATTATCTTCCTTGTGTCTGCAAGATTACTATTATAACTAAAATACATAAGAAGTGACTCTGGCAGTATCTCTGTATTAGAGGCAGAAGCATCATAAGAATACATATATCCTTCATAAAGATATGTAATCTTAAGCTGTTCCTCAACGCCTTTTTTATACCAGTCATGATACTTTACATTATACTTTTCTGCCTTTATTAGCATGGAACATATAGCTGTCAGAATATCTGTTAAATGATACTTCTCATACAGCTTTGTTAACATTCCATATAAAAGATTGCTAAACTCCTTTTGTCTTAAGGCAAGATTGGCAAACGCAAGTGCAGTGTCTTCTGTAATACAGTTATTCTTTACACCCCAGTTTATAACCTGAAGTTCAAACTTTCCAAGGGTATTAAGAAGTGTTGCATCCTTATTATAAAGTCCGCAGGCTTCATAATAAATAATAGGGCTTGTGCATCCTGCTTCAAACTGCTTCTTCATATCCTTTATCTTAAGTTCAAAATTATTATCATATCTCTTGTTTACATAAAGAAGCATCCACAATATCTGCCAGTCATTATGTTCTCCCTCGTAGAAGTTCATAATGGTATTGGTTGCAATCCTTATGACCATATCATCTTCACAAACAAGTGTCTTAAGATAAAGATATCCGCATCTTTCAAGCACGTCAACGCTTTCCTTCTCGTCAAAATGGCTTTCAACCTGTGAAAGCATCTCCTGTGCCTTCTTTTTCTTTCCTGATAATATCTCCAAATGAATTCTGTATAATTCATTAATGCCATTATCCTCTAAAAAGCTTAGTTTCTGAACTATATTCTCTCCTTCCTTTATGTACTCTTCAAGTTCCATCTTATTATTTCTAAATAGAATATAGTTTTTAACAAGCTGAATCTTATATCTTCTGGAATTGTCCTTATTCTCCTCTGTTTCTGGAAGTTTAACAGGATTAATGGTAAGTTCAACCTTAAATCTCTGTTCCGCCGCAACTATCTCTATATGTGCAATATTAAGTTCTCTAAGATACTTATTATTCTTAGTCTGCTTATTGCCCTCTAATTCCTCATCATAAATAGAGAATACCAGCTCATACTGGTCATTTACAAAGTCATCTAAGGTTATCTTTGTTTTTTCAATATGAACATATGGGCTGTCTGTTTTAACCTCAAGTTCGCAGTAGCCCCAGTTTTTCTTCTTTATTACAATCTTATCTTTAATTGGCTCTTTCTGGGCTATATATTCAGCCTTATCTTTATTGGCACTATATGTAACAGGGGACTTCTTCCTTACAGCTATAAGGAATTCCTCCATCTCTATACTCTTAGATGTTCCCTTTATAAGGCTTCTGTATAATATCTCGTTCTTATAATCCCCGCCTAAAACTACTTTTACAAACTGAGGAGAATTAAATATCATAAGAGCTTCCTGATAATCCTTCTTGGCAAGTTCAGCAAATGAAGTAAGGTCGCTTACAGGTCCGTTGGAACTTTCAAAAACCTTCTTAAGAATCGTAAAACAATAAGGTATCTGTATCTCTCCACAATCGCTTACTATATCAAATTGTCCATTAACTACTTCATTAGGTATGGTTTCATACCCAGCAAATTCAAACTCTATTGTGCTTATTTTTCCAACAAAAGAAGCCTCCTTTATTCTTACCTTCTCATGGCTTGAATAAACGATGCCTTTCATGACTCTATTCTTATCATTAGATATGGTAAAACTTCCACTATACGACTCACCATATCCTACAGATTTATCGATTATTTCTTCAGATACAATTATCTCTGGTAACTGATATTCAAATTTACCTCTGTTTATCTCATCTAATTTATCCTTCATGGCAAACTCCTTTTGGTTTGCGTAATTTTTCGTTTCCTATTACATGTAGTAGTTTACTATATTTTTACAAAAAATGCAATAGGAAATGGCAAATTTCACCATTATAGGGAAGAAAAGCCAGAAGCAAAAATGCTTCTGGCTTAGTAATTTATAATTCTTTAATATAATACCAATTTTCAAGGGTTTCATCATTCTTGATATCTTTATATTCTACGCAATAAGCTACATTT